>JBBSHP010000108.1:0-9597 GCA_038232555.1 Bryobacterales bacterium | reverse complement strand
GGAGCGAGAGCCTTGTAGGTCAGCTCAAAGCGAACCTGATCGTTGCCCTTGCCGGTGCATCCATGGGCCAGCGCGTCGCAGCCGGTTTCAAGCGCAACTTCCACCTGCCGCTTAGCTAGCAGAGGGCGGGCAATGGACGTGCCCAGCAGATACTTATGCTCGTAAACGCCACCGGCCCGCACCAGGCGCCAGAGATACTCGCTGACGAACTCTTCACGCATGTCGGCCACATGAACTTCCGATGCGCCGGTCTTGCGGGCTTTCTCTTCCAGGCCGGTCAGCTCATCGCCGCCCTGGCCGATGTCGCCGCAGATGGCGACCACTTCGCATCCGTAATTTTCTTTGAGCCACGGAATGATGATCGATGTATCCAGCCCGCCGGAATAAGCGAGCGCTACTTTCTTAGGTTTATTCATATCTTCTTGAGGGCAGGCCGCAGGCCGTTACCGGAGCTAAGACAGCAACATCAACAATAGCGCCTTCTGTACATGCAGGCGATTCTCAGCCTGGTCGAACACCACGGATGCAGCGGATTCGATTACCGAATCGGTAACCTCTTCGCCACGCTTGGCCGGAAGGCAGTGCATAAACCGCGCGCCGGGACGTGCTTTCGCCATCAGGGATTCGTTGACTTGGTACGCCTCGAAATCGGTGCGGCGCTGTTCGCCTTCGCTCTCCTGGCCCATGCTGGCCCACACGTCGGTATAGACGGCATCAGACCCGGAAACAGCTTCGGCCGGGTCCTGAGTGATCGTCAATTTCGATCCAGAAGCTGCAGCCAGCGCTTGAGCACGAGCGGTGATCTCAGCATTCGGAGGATACGCCGCCGGGGTAGCAGCACTGAAATTCAGGCCCAGTTGAGCCGAACAGATCATCAGGGAGTGGGCGACGTTATTGCCATCTCCGACATAGGCAAGCTTGCGTCGGCGCAGTTCGGGTCCGAACTGTTCTTGCAGTGTAAAGACATCCGCGAGAGCCTGGCAGGGGTGATACAAATCGCTGAGACCATTGATGACGGGCACCTTCGACCAAGCGGCCAGATCGTCGATGGTTTGCTGCGAAAAAGTGCGCGCCACGATACATTGGGTCCAACGCTCCAGATTGCGCGCGACGTCCGGAAGCGGCTCACGGTCGCCAATCGGGCCGCTGCTCACGACGGCATCCCCGCCGAGCTGCTTGATGGCCAGTTCAAAGGTTAGACGAGTCCGCAGTGAGGGCTTCTCAAACAGGAGACTGAGGTAGCGTCCGCTCAGAGCGCTCGAAAACCGCAGTGAATTGGCCTTAACTTCTGCGGTCAGAGCGAGGAGGCTGCAAAGCTCTTGAACGGTAACATCGAAGTCGGAGCGCAAATCCGGCGCAGCCAGGCGCAGCGGCACGGTTAAGGGAGCGGCAACCATGGGATGGATTGAATGATTATTCAGCCATATGAATAATCACACATCTACGCGTAGCTGTCAATTCCGGTTGATTGTACCCTCAATCATAATCAAGCCTGGCTCAAATGATTGAAGTTGGGTACGGTGACCGTAGTAGGCCACCCGTCCATCGGATTGGACCCCAAAACACAGGCGTCTATACTGAAACAGGCAGGACTGAAAGGATGAAATACTTTGTGTTGTACGCACCGACGGAGAACGGCTACTGCGCGCATGTACCCGACCTTCCGGGGTGCATAGGCGCCGCTGGCACCCTGCAACAAACGCGCAAGTTAATGAAGGAAGCGATTGAGTTTCATCTGGAAGGGATGCGGTTGTATGGTGAGCCTGTCCCCGAACCCGTCACGGTTGCCGAAGAAGTCGAGGTGCCCGCGTGATCCTTGTGGGCAGGTCAAGTCAACGAGACTCTGTTTTAGACTTCTGGGGGATAACGCATACACCGCGAATTGTCCGCGAAGGTCTCCTCGATTGCCGAAAATCTGCCGCAACGACCGTATGCTAAAATCTTGAATAGCTGAAAAGCAACCCCGGACAGGTGGGTGAGTGGTTAAAGCCAACAGACTGTAAATCTGTCACTCCTTGCGAGTTACGAAGGTTCGAATCCTTCCCTGTCCACCAGTAACGTTTTGGCCGTTGTAGCTCAGTTGGTAGAGCGCGTCCTTGGTAAGGACGAGGTCACCAGTTCAATCCTGGTCAACGGCTCCAGTTTTTAGGCTCCTTAACCAATAACGACTTCTTTTAATCAACTACCATGGCGAAAGAGAAATTTGATCGCAGTAAGCCGCACGTCAATATCGGGACGATCGGGCACATCGACCACGGCAAGACCACTCTGACGGCGGCCATCACCAAGACGCTGTCCAAGCATAATCCGAAAAACAAGTTCCGCAGTTTCGATTCGATCGACAACGCGCCGGAAGAGAAGGCCCGCGGTATCACAATCGCGGTAGCGCACGTTGAGTACGAGACTGCCAACCGGCACTACGCGCACGTGGATTGCCCGGGGCACGCCGATTACATCAAGAACATGATCACCGGGGCGGCCCAGATGGATGGCGCGATTCTGGTGGTGGCGGCCACCGATGGCCCCATGCCTCAGACTCGCGAGCATATTCTGCTGGCCCGCCAGGTGGGTGTACCGTGCATCGTGGTGGCCTTGAATAAAGTGGATATGGTGGACGATCCGGAATTGCTGGAACTGGTGGAGCTGGAAGTCCGCGAGCTGTTGAGCAAGTACCAGTTTCCGGGCGACGATCTGCCGGTGGTGCGGGTGAGCGCGTTGGGCGCCTTGAACGGGGAAGAGAAGTGGGAGAAGAGCGTCGACGAGTTGATGGAGAAGGTGGACAGCTACGTTCCACTTCCGGAGCGCGCGATTGACAAGCCGTTCCTGATGCCGATTGAAGATATCTTCTCGATTCAGGGCCGCGGCACGGTGGTGACGGGACGCATCGAGCGCGGGATCTGTAAGGTGGGCGAGGAAATGGAGATCGTGGGTTTCCGCGACACTCGCAAGACGGTGGTCACCGGCGTCGAGATGTTCAAGAAGCTGCTGGATGAAGGACGGGCGGGAGACAACGTCGGACTGCTGCTGCGCGGTATTGAAAAGGACGAAGTGGAGCGCGGGCAGGTGATTGCGAAGCCCAACACGATCAAGGGCTACAAGAAGTTCAAAGGCGAAGTGTACGTGTTGAGCAAGGAAGAGGGTGGCCGGCACACGCCGTTCTTCAAGGGCTACCGGCCGCAATTCTATTTCCGGACCACGGATGTGACGGGCGTGGCGACACTGCCTGAGGGGATGGAGATGGTGATGCCGGGGGACAACGTGGGCCTGGAGATTGAGTTGATTACCCCGGTGGCGATGGACAAGGGCTTGCGGTTTGCGATTCGCGAAGGCGGGCGCACGGTAGGCGCCGGAACCGTGACTGAGATTCTGTCGTAATGAGCTTACGAGAACGCATTCGCATTCGTTTGAAGGCGTACGATCATCGTATTCTGGATCAATCGACCACCGAAATCGTCGATACGGCGAAGAGGACCGGCGCAACGGTGGCCGGTCCCATTCCGCTGCCCACGGTGAGGAATTTGTATACTGTGCTGCGGTCGCCGCACGTGGATAAAAAGTCTCGGGAGCAGTTTGAAATCCGCACCCATAAACGGCTGCTCGACATTTTGGAGCCGACCCAGGACACTGTGGATGCGCTGATGAAGCTGGATCTTCCGGCCGGTGTGGATGTGGAGATCAAAGCTTTTGGTAAGGGAACCAGGTAGTTAGAGAGTATGGAGACTAATGGGCGGATGGATCGGGTCGAGAGCGACCTCGCCCAGCTCACGGGTTTTGTCAAGACCATAGCCGTAGGAGCAGGTAAGCACGACGAGCAGATCCAGGCGCTAAGGGAAAGCACCAGGGCTCTAATCGAGAGGTCGGGTCAGCATGATGACCAGATCCAGGCGATCGTGGGAGCCACCAAGGTCCTACTCCGGAAATCGGGCTATTGGGAAGAGCAGATAGAAAAGCAGAGTGAGCGCGCGAATCGCTTTGACGAGCAGTTCGACAGGCTTTACCAGCTCTCGGAAAAGAATGAAGAGCACCTCGGAATCCTGATGGGAATAATGGACGAATGGATCCGGAGCCAGGGTAGAGAAAAGGAATAGCATGAGCCCAGGAATCTTAGGCAAGAAAATCGGAATGACGCAGGTGTTTCGCGCGGATGGGCAGGTGGTCCCGGTGACCCTTGTCAAAGCGGGACCTTGTCTGGTGACACAGCGCAAAACTCCGGCCATCGATGGCTACAACGCCATACAGATCGGCATGCAGGAGTTTGCTAAACAGTCGCGGGTGATCAAGCCATTGGCTGGTCATTTGAAGAAGGCCAACGCGGAAGGCGTCAAATTCCTGCGAGAGCTGAGACTCGGCGAGGGCGACGGCGACATGAAGACGGGAGACCGGATTCTGGCGGAGGAATTCAAAGCCACGGACAAGGTCGATGTGATTGGGGTGAGCAAAGGGAAAGGCTTCGGCGGAATTGTGAAGCGGCACCACTTCAAGGGTGGTCCCAAGAGCCATGGCTCGATGTTTCATCGCGCTCCCGGATCGATTGGCGCATCCAGTTTTCCCTCGCGCGTATTCCCAGGAACGCGCATGGCAGGCCAGCTCGGAATGCAGCAGGTTACGGTGCGCAATTTAGAAGTAGTGGAAGTGGACACAGAGGACAACGTGCTGATGATTAAAGGCGCGCTGCCAGGGCCGAACGGATCCTACGTTCTGGTCCGAAGGGCTAAGAGATAAGCCATGCCCAGCGTGGATATTTTCGATCTGAACAACGAAGTAGTGGGATCGCTCGATCTAGTGGACGAAGTGTTCGGAGCTCCGGTAAACCAGCACCTGCTGTATGAGGCAGTGCGGCACTCGCAAGCGGGTCTGCGTGCCGGAAGCGCGTCAACGAAAACGCGGCACGAAGTTTCGGGGTCGGGTAAAAAGCTGTGGAAGCAGAAGGGTACCGGGCGGGCGCGTATGGGTTCGATCCGATCGCCTCTGTGGCGGCACGGCGGCACGGTCCACGGTCCACAACCGCGGGATTACAGCTACAAACTGCCTCGCAAGATGCAACTGGGCGCCTTACGGTCTGCCCTGTCAGCCAAGCTGCGCGATGGTGAGTTGAAGGTGGTGCGCGCGTTCCAGCTAGCGGATCACAAAAGCAAAAACCTCAGGGGAGCGCTGTCAAAAATCGAAGCGCACAAAACAGTCCTGCTGGTGGATAACGAGGATAACCGCAACCTGCACCTCAGCTCGCGGAACCTGGAAGGCGTAAAGCTGCTTTCGACCAAAGAAGTGACCGTGTACGATCTTCTGAAGTACACCCAGGTGGTGCTCTCGGAAGCCGCTGCGCGGAAGTTTGGGGAGTCCTTAACGAAATGACAGTCTACGAAGTCATCAAACGTCCCATCGTGACGGAGAAGGGTGTCGGCAAGAAAGACGACGAGCGGACGTTGTCGTTCGAAGTGGCGCCGGACGCCAACAAGATTCAGATCAAGGCAGCGGTGGAGCACTTGTTCCGGGTAAAAGTGGCCCAAGTGCGCACCGCTACCCAGGCAGGCAAGCTGCGCCGGCGAGGCAGGTTCTCAGGGTATCGCTCGGATTGGAAGAAAGCCTACGTGGTATTGCGGCCGGGGCAGAAGATACCGGAGTATTCGGAGATCTAGGCGCGGACGCCCGAGAATAATTATGCCGATGAAAAAGTTTAGTCCGACGACTCCGTCGCGGCGCTTCACCACGCTGGTGACGCGGGAAGAGATCACCAAGCAAACACCGGAGAAGTCGCTGGTGGAGGGCAAGAAGAGAACGGGCGGCCGGAACAGCCTGGGGCTGATCTCGAATCGCTTTCGCGGGGGTGGCGCAAAGCGCGCTTATCGCCTGATCGATTTTAAACGGGACAAGCCTGGAGTGCAGGCGAAAGTGGCATCTATCGAATACGATCCCAACCGCTCGGCGCGCATCGCGCTGTTGAATTACGCGGACGGCGAGAAGCGCTACATCCTGGCGCCCGTAGGCCTGGAAGTAGGCCGAGCAATCCATTCAGGGCCGGAGGCTGACATTCTGATCGGGAACGCTCTGCCGCTCAAGAACATCCCGGCGGGCACGGTGGTTCACAACATTGAATTGCGTCCGGGCAAAGGCGGCCAGATGGCTCGATCCGCAGGGGCGCAGGCGCAGTTGATCTCCAAGGAAGCGGGAATTGCCCAGTTGAAGCTGCCCTCAGGCGAGATCCGGCGCGTTCCCGTGGAGTGCATGGCGACCATCGGGCAGGTCGGAAACGTCGAGCATGAGAACGAATCGCACGGCAAAGCCGGAAAGACCCGCTGGTTAGGCAAGAGACCTCACAACCGCGGCGTGTCGATGAATCCAGTGGATCATCCCCATGGCGGCGGTGAGGGAAAGACATCGGGCGGACGGCATCCAGTGACTCCTTGGGGACAGCCCACGCGCGGGTTCAAGACGCGGAATAACAAGCGTACGGATAGGTGGATCGTCACCAGAAAGGCGAAAAAGCGGTAACAGGGAATCGACATGAGCAGATCGCTAAAAAAAGGACCGTTTACCGACGATCACCTGATGAGAAAGGTGTCCGGCATGAACGAGAAGAACGAAAAGAAGGTAGTGCGGACGTGGTCGCGCCGCTCGACCATTCGCCCGGAGTTCATCGGCCACACCCTGGGCGTTCACAACGGCAAAAAATTCAGTCCGGTGTACGTTACGGAGAACATGGTGGGGCACAAGCTGGGAGAGTTCTCGCCCACGCGTACTTATCGGGGACACACTGCCAAATCGGCTTCGGATAAGAGCGCCAAGCCGTCCTAAAGGAGCAAAATGTCGCATAAGAAAACCAGAAACGCTCCGGAAAACAAGATCGTCAGGCCGCCCCGCGCGGAAGCCCGGTACGTGCGCACGTCGGCGCAGAAGGTCCGGCTGGTGCTGGATCTGATCCGTGGGTTGTCGGCGAATGAGGCGCGCATCGTCCTGCGCTCTACCAATAAACGGATGGCGCCGATTGTTCTTAAGGTACTGGATTCCGCCATCGCGAACGCTGAGAATCGAGCCGACGATGTGGATGTGGACCGGTTGGTCGTCACCAGGACATACGCGAATGAGGGACCTCGCATGAAGCGCATTCGTCCTGCTCCGATGGGGCGGGCCTACCGGTATCAGCGCCGCATGGCGCACATCATTGTGGAAGTCGGGCAAAAGGGGCAAGGCGGGGAGATGAGTAACTAGCGAATGGGACAAAAAGTACATCCGTACGGATTCCGGCTCGGCGTCACGAAGACGTGGCGCTCGCGGTGGTTCGCAAAACAGGACTACGCGAAGCTCCTGAAAGAGGATCTGGACCTGAAGGATTCGCTGCGGGAGAGGTTGAAAGCGGCGGGAGTCAGCTCGATTGAAGTGGATCGCCCGGGTAATAAGCTACGGGTGACGATTCGAACTTCCCGGCCTGGAATCATCATCGGCAAGCGCGGCGCGGAGATCGAAAAGCTGAAGCTGGAGCTTGCGAAGAAAACCAATCGTGAAGTGTTCATCGATATCAACGAAGTGCACAAACCCGAGTTGGACGCGCAACTGGTTGCCGAATCGATTGCGCTGCAGCTCGAGAAGCGCGTGGCATTCCGGCGGGCGATGCGAAAGGCGGTGGACTCCGCTCTACGGTTCGGTTGCAAAGGAATCAAAGTACGGGTGTCTGGCCGGCTAAACGGGGCCGAGATTGCGCGTAGCGAGTGGTATTTGCAAGGCCAGTTGCCGCTGCACACATTACGCGCGGATTTGGATTACGGTTTCGCACAGGCTTACACCACCTATGGCGTAATCGGCGTGAAGTGCTGGACCTACAAGGGCGAGATTCTGGACGGAATGAAGCGCAGCAACAGCTCCCTCCGGAATGAACCGGAACCGAGACGGCCACCACGGCCCGACCGCGACCGCCGGGACCGCCCGGAACGGATGGGAGATCGCGGGCCGAGCCGGACCACGGCTCCGATGGCAACTCCGCCACCGGAAACCGGTGGAGGAGTGATGCAAGCGCCCCCTGGTGAGATGTCACAAGGCGGAAGACCGTCCCCGATCATCCCGCCGCTCACGCCGCCGCAGCCCAACTGGAAACAGGAAATGAAGCAGGACAACCCGCCCACGGGCGAGGAAACAAAAGAATAGTCGGGCCACGAATGAACACGAATCTGAGCTTATGTTTTATGGGTGTGCATTCGTGTGCATTCGTGGCTATTTGATTTTGGAGATTTTGCCATGTTGATGCCCAAGAAGGTCAAATACAGGAAGCAACAGCGCGGACGCATGACCGGCAAGGCCTGGCGTGGTTCGTCGCTGGCTTTCGGGGATTTCGGCCTGAAAGCGATGGAGTGCGGCTGGATTACGGACAGGCAGATTGAGGCGGCGCGCATTGCGATGACTCGTTCTATCAAGCGCGGCGGTAAGGTTTGGATCCGTCTTTTCCCCGATAAGCCGATCACCAAGAAACCGGCTGAAACGCGTATGGGAAAGGGTAAGGGCGCGCCGGAGCAGTGGGTGGCCGTGATCCGGCCCGGAAAGATTCTGTTCGAGATGGAAGGCGTGACCAAAGAGATCGCTGCCGAAGCGATGCGACTGGCAGCCCAGAAACTGCCCCTGCCGACCAAGATGGTCACCCGGGAAGAGGGCCTGACCTAGATGAAAGCCAACAAGGTACGAGACCTGGACAGTAACGAACTGAGGAACCAGAGCCATGGCATACGGGAACAGATGTTCCGGCTGCGATTCCAGATGTCCATGGGGCAAGCGGACGGACTGAAGAAGCTGCGTGTTTTGAAGAAAGACCGGGCCCGCATGTTGACTATTCTGCGCGACCGCGAACTGCATCCCGAGACGGCTCCGGAGCCGGTTGTCAAGAAGAAAAAGAGGGGAAAGTAAGAGATGGCGGCGGAGCAAACAGCAGAGCCAAAAGAAATAGGGCATAAGAACCAGAAGGTCGGGAAAGTAGTCTCGGCGAAGATGGCGAAGACAATCGTGGTGGAAGTGACCCGCCGCGTTCCGCATCCGGTTTATAAGCGCGTTATCAGCAAGCGCAAGAAGTTTTACGCTCACGACGAGGAGAGCGCGGCGAAGATGGGCGACACGGTGCGCATCGTTGAGTGCCGGCCGATCAGCAAGCTGAAGCGGTGGCGTTTGGGTGACATCATCCGTAAAGCCGTCCAGGTTGCAGTGGAGCCCGCCCATGTGGACTTAGACACGCCGGTAGCGCCGCTGGGTACTAAGCCGGCTGCCAAACCGCCCGCCGGGAGGAAATCCTCATGATTGGGATGCGCACCTGGCTCGACGTGGCCGATAACAGCGGCGCGCGCAAGCTGCAGTGCATTCTGCCGCGCGGCGGCGACCTCGGGTTGCGAGCAGGTTTGGGGGATGTGGTTACGGCGAGCGTGAAAGAAGCAGCACCGGATTCGCCGATCAAGAAGGGGAAGGTAGTGCGCTGCGTGATCGTCCGGATGCGCAAAGAGGCCCGACGCAAAGATGGCACGTATATCCGCTTCGATTCGAATGCAGCGGTGTTGATCAATGAAGTGGGCGAGCCGGTGGGGACCCGCGTGTTCGGACCGGTAGCGCGCGAATTGCGCGAAAAGAATT
>JBBSHP010000107.1:0-9607 GCA_038232555.1 Bryobacterales bacterium | reverse complement strand
GTAGAGCAACGGCGCCACCACTCCGCCCACCAGCACGCTGACATCGCCGAGCACGGTGGGAGCCGGCGTGGAGCTGAGCGCCTCCGTAGCATTCCCGAAACGCGTAGTTGTGAACGGGAAAATACTGGCGAGCATGCCCGGAGCAAACCGCTGGAAATAATTTGCCGCATTGCCCGAGAACCGGCCAGATACCCCACCCGCCGCACTACTGAGATCGAAGAGCGGGAAGTAGAAAGCGACCCGGTTCGTGCTTTCGACAACTACCGGGTTGTCGAAGGGATCCAGTGCGACTGCTACGGGCCCGGCAGACGGGATAGTGACATTCGGGGAAGTCTTGGTGACGAGCGCGTCGAAACGAGGGAAACGCAGCACCGTATTTGCACCCGTATTGGCCACCCAAATTTCACCCGTCTGCTGGCTTGCAAAAACTCCGGTTGGACTGGCAATTGAGGCGTTGGCGGTAGTGAGTGAAAAGCTCGGGGCGGGATCGTTGCCCGCAGTCGGCACATTTCGGTACACGGCAATGCGGTTGTTTCCGGTGTCGGCGACATACAGCCGATCCTCGGAATCCACGGCAATCAGACTCGGGCTGGACAGAGAGCCAGTTGTGTGGGGGCCGAAATCCGGCTGGCCGATGACACTGAACGCACCTTGTCCATTGACAAAATCCGCCGTCGATGTCTTCAGGAAAAACAGAACGCGATTGAACGCTCGATCGGAAACGAGCAGATGACCGGTGGCGGTGAATACAATCCCATAAGGTGCGCTCATGGTCTGCGAACTCGCATCGGTAACCTTGGTGAAAAAGCTCTGTTGGCCGATAACGAGATTAGCCCTCTGGATAGGACCGCCTTGCGGCTGGTCAAAAGGCCTGGCGAACCGCAGTACCCGGGCATTCCCTAAATCCGCCACCCAGAGATCTCCTTTTGCATCGATTGCCACACCTTCCGGGAAGGAAAGCCCTTGGTCGGAGATCTGGTTTGGATCGTTGGTGGGGTAATTGACGAGCGCAGTGAAGAAATTGGGTTGACCGATGACCAGGTCGGCCCGATCACCCGGTTTGACGGTCCGGTAGTCCCGAAAGCCAAGAACTCGATTGTTGGGGGGATCCGAAACATACAGATGGGGCGGATTCGATTGGGTGTCTATGATTGCGCTGCCGCCGGCGCCCTGGAAGAAAAACTCGCGGCCTTCGATGAGGTTTACCGAGTTGTATTGAAAATCCACCTGGCCTAGCACCCGGTTAGCGGCACTAAAAGTTCCTCCGGATTGCTGGGGAAATATTAGAATGCGGTTGTTTCCGGCGTCCGCCACGTAGAGATCGTTGCCTGCAAAAACCGCCGAGACGATGCCGGTGGATTCGATTTGGGTTCGCGCCTGGACAGGTCCACTGAAAGTTTGGGCGGAAGGCTGGGGAAGACCCTGATTGGAGCGATTTGAGACGAAGTTGGGCTGCCCTATGACGGCACTGGCCTTAGGCGAAAAGGTGGTTGCCTCCGCAGGAAACTGTTCAAATGGGTCGAATTTCAGTATTCGCGCATTGCCGCGGTCGACCACAAACGGATTACTCCCCACGAAAAACACACTTTCCGGAGGATTGAGCGAACCGTTCACGCTGCTGCCCAGCGTCGTGTCGTTGAGAGCGGGTGGATTGGGGACCTGTTGCGTAGGTATGACTACGCCTAAAATGCGAGTGGCCGACGCGCCGGTCGACAGCGAGCCGAACACCAGCACTCGATTGAGATTGTCTGCGACATACAGCCGCCCTTGCGGATCAAACGCTAGTCCGGATGGATTCACCAGGAAAGTCTTGCCATTCTGGGGAGTGGTGGCGGGACGCGTGCCGCTCACGAAGTCGAACTGGCCTAAGACGAGGTCAGCAGCGGGGCCGTTTTGCCCTGCCACTAACCCGGATGCTGGAAAACGCAGAACCCGACTATTCAACGGATCGGATACCCATAAATTCCCTTGGGAATCAAAGGCCAGACCCGTCCGGGAAGTGGACCCTCCGCTTGAGAACGCCAAAGTCTTTTCGGTGGGGGCTGCTAACCCTTGATTGGGCGACCGGGAGTTGATGTTGGATTGACCGATGATCAAATCAACGGGCAACAGGTCAGAAGTCTGAGTAAGAGGGACCGGAAAGCGTAAGATCCGGTTGTTTCCCGAATCCGCCACATAGAGATTCCCGCTCTTATCCACAGCCAGAGCCAATGGTATTGCGAAGCCGGTGGATAAATCCGATCCTGGTCCTTTCGGCGTAACGGATAGAAAATCGCGTTGGCCGATCACTTTGTCGGCTCTGTCACCCTTGCCAAGGGCTGCGGCGTTTTTCCAGGCTAAGACCCGGTTGTTGGCTGTGTCCGCCACATACACGATCGAGGGTGAGGATGATGTGTCTACTGCCACCGCTTGCGGGCTGTTCAATTCCCTGCCTTCGACCAGATTTGGCGCAATCGCCGTCTGAGTTTGCTGTTGGAGCACCGGCTGGCCAACGATTCGTGAAGGGAACGGGTTGAAGGCGGTAACCTGCGCCTGACACTGCAGCGCCGCCGTAAGTAAGAATGCGAAAACACAAATAGATTGGAACTTTTTCATGGGATTTAAGAGCGGCGCGCTCGGGCAGCGCCTAGTTCATTGATAACACACACGACCGTGATTTGTTTCACACATGTGCGCCGTCCCTTCAATTGGCCACTCCGGCAAGTCTCCGGTTGTCCGATGCGGTGTAGCGACCGGACGCGGGTTTTGGACTGTTGCACAATGTACGTGTCTGCTCATCTCACTAATCGGCAGCCAGTCCAATTGTCTGTAGTATCCCAGCTAGCCGCTGTCCCTCAGGTTCGAGCCACTGGCAATCGGATCTCTATGACATGACGAGCCCGGAGGGTTGCCGGTTTTGAACGCGACGGTGCCCCCGCACGTCTCGCTGCGGGACTTCACAATCGCCAGACCCAGTCCGGTGCCTCAAGTGTGCGGGCAACTTCGGGCCGTAAAAGGGTTTGAAGATATTCTCCAGCGCCTCCTCCGGCAAGCCTGGACCATCGTAGGACGAGGCAGGCGGTTCCACCTGCCTCGTCCCCACCGGGCGAACTATCTGCCGCGGTATTGGACGTTGATCTTTTGGCTGGTGCTCAGACCCGCACTATTGGTTGCGGTAACTGTAATGACGTAGTCGCCCGCTCCCGCATCGAAATACAGCGTGGGCGTCGGGCTGCTGGAACTAGGCTTGAAGTCGATGGCTTTATCCGAAGTGAATGCATAAGTGAGCGCCAACTTGCCAGGATCGGTGGAACCCGAAACGTCGATCGTCAACGGGTTGAAGAATACCTGATTCACCGAGCTAGTATTAACGCCGGGGCCAAACACAATGGTGGGATTGCCGGTCGGAACCACCGGCGGCGTCACGAGCGCGGACGGGAAAGTGATTGAGCCATTCGCACTGGCTGCATAAGCAACCACGGTTCCTGCCACTACCTCGACCACGTTGTTGATTTTGGGCGGATTGTCGGTAGTGAAACCAACCGAAATAGCGGCCGGGGCGCCGGCGAAGCTGCCGAACCCGCCTGAGCTTCCGCTAATGGTACCCACGAAGAGGGCACTCGGAAACGGCCGGCAGGAAGTGTAAACCCTGTCGACGTTGATGCCGAAGCTCAACAGTGTTGTTGCATCCACGTTCAACCCGATTGGGGTCGGATTCGGTGAACCGGGAGCTACCAGGAAAGTCGTGTTGGTAATGCTGTTTCCGGCGGCGTTGTAAAGGATTCGCGATCGAATCTCCTGCGCTCCGGAGGTGATCCCCGCGAGAACATTCGTTGGAATGTTTGGGTTCATCGTGCTAAGCAGATTGGATAACGTGAGTACGCTTTCGATGGACAGACTGCTAATACTAGCCGGAGCCACCGTGCAAGTTGCCGTACTCTGAGCGCCCAACTGTAGCGCGGAAGCCAGCAACGTGATTCCGACGGGGAACATCCCCAGGTTTTTTCTAATTGACATTTTTATCTCCTATCTCCTCAAATTTTCGAACTGGTACAAGCCTTCCATCCATAGATGCCCGCTGGGTGGCCGGATTTCAGTGTTTCTGGGCTCTAGATCCAGGGCCAATGCAGGTCGAATGTACTACCACCCCGCCTATTGAGTCTGCATCTTAAGACAATCGTCTCATATGTTTGAGAAAGCCGGCCGTATTCGCCCGAGCTGTAGTATCCTGAGGCGATCTGGAAATGCTGTGCTCAAAATGTGGCAGTCTCAAGGCTCACCGCTCGCGTCGGCGAGGCGCTCGTGATGCAACCGCCTCCCTCCTCCAACTCATTCCGTATCGCTGTGGAGCATGCGATACACGCTTTTATGCCCGTCAACCCAGTGGGGGTCCTGAGGCCGTTCTCCGGTCGGAGCCCTCCGTCCCGGTTGCTGCCGGAATTTGCGAGCTGCTGGCTGTCGCAGACGAGCCCTCCTCGCTGCCCGCGGCGTCCTCGAAAAAGCGCCGGAAGCCCAAGGGGCTAGGCGCCCGCCTCAAAGAACTCTTGGACATCCGCCGGGAGAAGCGGATTCGCATCGGGACTCAATTGTTCATCTACGGTCTCGCGCTCATCGTATTCCTGACCATCCTGTATGGAATTACCCAGGGTGGGATTCCGGGTCTTTAACGATCCTCTCCGCAGAGCGCCTGCACATGCGCCCGTGCGGCCGCCGCCAGGCCCGGCAGATTGTAGCCCCCCTCCAGAACGGAAACCAGCCGTCCTCCCGCATGCGTTTCGGCGATGGCCAGCATCAGGTTGGTAAGGTCTACGAAATCGGCGTCGGTCAGCAGAAACTGGCCTAGCGGATCACCCGCGCGCGAGTCGAATCCAGCAGATATCAGCACTAGATCGGGCTTAAATTCATCGGCCGCCGCTGTCAATTTCTGCTCGAACGCGCCCACGATCTGCTGGCGGCCGGAGCCAGCCGGGAACGGGCAGTTGATCGTCTTGCCCTCGCCTGCTCCATACCCGGTCTCGTTCGCGCTTCCAGTGCCGGGGTACCAGGGAAACTGATGCGTGCTGAAGAACAACACGGAGCCATCGTCGTAGAACGCATCCTGCGTTCCATTGCCGTGATGCACGTCCCAATCGGCAATCAGCACCCGGCCCAGCCGGTGATGTTGCTGCGCGTAACGGGCCCCGATCGCGATGCTGTTGAACACACAAAAGCCCATGCCACGATCCGGGGTGGCATGATGTCCCGGCGGACGCACCACGCAGAAGGCGTTGCGCAACTTCCCTTCGGCCACCATGTCGACGGCCTCCAGCACGCTCCCGGCTGCATGCAGCGCTGCCTCCCATGAACCGGCGCTCACGTTCGTATCGCCAGTGCTCAGTTCGCCAAAACCAGTCGCGATGTCGCGCTCGGCCGTGCGTATATAACGACGGCTGTGCAGCAATGCGAGCTCGTCTTCCGTCGCCTTGCGCGCGGGTATCGGTGTCACCGGAAGATCTGCTATGGCTCGCACCACGGTATCAAATCGCTCCGGACGCTCCGCATGCCCTTCACCCGGAAGGTGCTGCCTGCAGATCTCGTCAGCGGCCAGCCCAACTGGCAAGCTCATCTTTCCATGACAAGTAAGCCAAAGCTTCCCGGCAACATCTTGGGCCGGGGCTTCTCGCCTTCCTTGGCGGGCGTGGCCGGCTCGAAGTCAGCGGTCGGAAGGAATAGCTTGTGAGTCTTGGTATCCAGCCCCATGGTCCTGGATCCCGCGCGGGTTTTAAGGGGCTCTTGCGCCGTGTACTTATCAGCGGAGTCCTCGTGAATAACGCTGACCATGCCATCGCCACACGAATGAAATATCATGCCTGCCTCGGGATCGAAAGTAGTCGCATCCACGCCGCTGCAGATCGGCATCGTAGTGATCAACTTTCCGTCATTCGCATTCAGCACCGCCATCATGTTGTTACCGCAGCCTACAAACAGCCGCCGTGTGACTCGGTCCATTGCCATCCCGCTTGGCTCCTCGCATGGAGCTAGCCGAAATACCTGTTCCACCAGCAGCTTCCGCGTATCGATGCGAGCTACTGCGTTCTTGTCTTCCAGGTTGACGAACATCGCATTGGCACCATCGGCCGCCGCAAATTCAGGTTTGCCTTGCAGATTCACCGTGCCAACCACTGCCCCTAACTCCGCGTCAATCGCGGTGGCGCTGGAACTTTCTCCGTTGAACGCGAAAACTCTCCCGGTAGCCGGGTCATACACGATCGCATCGGGGCTCTTCTGCACCTTGAGGTCGTCACCGATCTTCTTCAGAGTTTTAGTATCAAAGATGGTGACGGTCCCGGACTGGCCGTTGCTAATGAAGCCGCGTGAGAACTCCGGAGCGATCGCCACGCCATGCACGCCCTTGGCCCCCGTGATTCTCCCCACCAGGGCGTGAGTGTCCGCATCCAGCACCACCACTTCTGTACTGTGCGAAATATAGACGCGTCGGTTCTCTGCATCGACGGTGACATAGTCCCACCCGCCCTCTCCCGTGATCGGAATCTTGTTTCCTACCTGGTAGGAGGCCGCGGCCCACAGAGCTGTCGAGATGAATAAAAACGAGATCGATAAAAAAGTGATCGGTATTCTGAATCGCATAGCACCTCCCGAAATCAGCGCCCCTTATCAGGCAACATCGGAAACAATTTTCGGAGCTCGGCTTCGGTTGGCTGGCGTCCGTACTCACAGACTTCGAAGGCCTCGGCGTGCTGAACTTTCTGGGCGCCTTCGTCTCCATACCATTTTGCGAGCGAGGCCCGAATGGCAGGCGTGATCTCCCGCTTCTGCCGTTGCTGGCTGAGCCACTTCTTACGGACCGCGACATCCTTGGGAACTTGATCCAGGCTACCGTCCACCCACGGCAGCCACTCGTAGAATTGCGACACATGGGCATCCAAGGCATCCATCTTCTTATCGAACACGTCGTCTATGGATATAGCGATATCTGGCCGGAATGGGTTGGGACGTTGGAAATGGTCCTGGAAATAGATAAATAAGGGATTTTTACGGAGGGGCGCCACATCCGGCGTCACCTTGGGAACCACCACCATGTATGCCGCGTCCTGAACCAGCACTCCGGTATAGCGATGATCCGGATGATAATCGTTGGGCCGGGGCGCGATCACGATATCCGCCTTCCAGTCCCGAATGCGCCGGATCACCTGTTGGCGGATCTCCAGCGTGGGCAACAGCTCGCCGTCATGATTGTCCAATACTTCGTATGTGATACCCAGCCGCCGCGCCGACTCCATGGCTTCGGCTTTCCGGCGCTTGGCCAAGGCAAGGGTGGGGTCGGTCTGATGGCCTGCATCGCCGTTCGTGATCGACACAAACTTAACCGCGTGTCCGAGCGCAGCAAACTTCGCAGCCGTGCCAGCCGATCCCAGGTCGCAATCGTCGGGATGGGCTCCAAATGCGATGACACGAATCGGTTGGGCCTCCGCCACTGAGGTCAAGAGTACCGCTGCTGAACAGAGGGCTGTCAAATGAAGAATGGATAGACGCATAAGTTCCCCCAGGCCGCATTATATCGGCTGCGGTGTGCGGCAGTGAGCCACCTCTACGTAACCGGACGTTGGTGTCTAATAAGAGCCTGGCCGGCGCCAAGGTTCGGACTCCCGAAATCCCGCGCAACGGAAAGAACGCGGAGCTCGTTGCAGAAGGCAAAACCATCCAACTTGCCAATGTGGATAAACCGTTCTGGCCAGATGCAACCGTATCGGCTCCGGTAATCTGGGACGAAGTTGCCAAGGGCATCAAGCTGGAGGACTTTCGTCTCGACAATATGCCTGCCCGGCTACGCGTCACAGGCGATCTCTACAATCTCATGCTTGCAAAGAAGGGCCGTTCAAACTGGATAATTCTTTTTGAACCTGCCTCGCGCGCAACCCTATTTGCCGAATGGAAGCCGAGACGGCCGAGGCCATCCCGGAAGGTCCCGAGTGGCAGTATGAACCCAAGTGGGACGGTTTCCGCTGCATTACTTTTCGGGATGAGGATGCAGTCGAGCTCCAGTCCAAGGCAGGCCAGCCGCTGACCCGTTACTTTCCGGAGCTGGCCGGAGGCCTCCGCGCCCTCCAGCCTAAACAGTTTGTACTCGACGGTGAAATGGTGATTCCGCTCGAAGGCAATTTATCTTTCGACGAACTGCTGATGCGAATCCATCCTGCTCCGAGCCGCGTAAACAAGCTGTCGAAAGAACATCCGGCATTGTTGATTACGTTCGATCTCCTGGTTGACGAACGCGGGCACGCTGTGGTGGACCAGCCGCTTGAGCAGCGCCGCTGGGTGGCAGTGTTCATCGCTCTTTCATTTTCACAATCTTACTGTAACCGGAGGAACGTTGCCGTCAGTCGACGTCGCATGAGGTCCGCGATTCTGTGATAAGCTCAGTGCCCGTAGCTGGTCGACAAAACGGAACCAGCACGTTTAGCTCAATCTATTCAAGGACAATCACACATGCCAAACATGTTCACTCGCGTTCTGGTCGTTTCGGCGATCGCCACCGTTGCAGCTTTATGTGCCGATAACTCCAACGGTACCTGGAAGCTCAACATGGAAAACTCCAAGTACACTCCGGCGCCATTTCCGGTGAAAAACCTGAATGTCGTGCGCGAAGCGGCTCCCGGCGGCGTGAAGGTGACCACCACCGGGGAGCAGACGGACGGCACCGCGATCAACGCTAACTATACGGCAAAGTTCGATGGCTCACCGGCTACGGTGGAGGGCCAAGGCACGCCCTATGACAGCATTTCGGTCAAGCAGGTAAATGCGAATACGTTCAGGTATGCAGCGAGGAATTCAAAAACAAAATATCGTGTCAGTGGACGCACCTTCATCTCGAGCGGCGGCAAAACCATGACGACTCGGGCTAGGGGTACAAACGCCGATGGAAAACCGATGACGCTGCTGCTCGTTTACGACAAGCAGTAGCGAAGGATACCCAACCTGGCGAGCGCCCGATCGAGTTTACGGCGCTCGCGATACGGGCACGAAATGCCTTTGCAAGCCCTGTACGCTCAGGAGCACCTTATATTCTTCACTGGGTAGATCGGGCACAAACGTATCTGGTACAACCCCGCCCCGGTCAGTCGGGCGAACGTAACTTGGGTCTACGCCGCCGATCCTCGCTGTCACGCTTCCCAGGCGGCTCCACGCAGAGGTCTGTGACCCAGACGATTCACGTCCTCCGGGCACATATGGACATCCACGTTAAAGTGATCCCGAAGAGTTCGAAGACCGAACTGGTGGGCCATTTACCCGATGGCACCTGGAAGGTGAAGATCACCACAGCGCCTGAAAAAGGCAAGGCCAACAAAGCCTTGTGCGTGTTCCTCGCGGAGATGTTGGGAGTGCCTCAAAGTAGGGTGCGCATTGTGTCCGGCCAGACGTCACACCGGAAGCGCATTCACGTGGATTGAAGCCCGGGCCTTAGCCGCACATCAGTTGCGGTATGCGCTTGAACCTTTAAACGGCAGTAGACCTCGAAGCTTGAACACAGAAGTGGTTACCATTGTTCAACATGAGCGAAATAGAAGCGGTTGTGCGGACTCACCCGGAGGGTGAAGGACAACCAGCGGCGAATCCCCAGCCAGAACCC
>JBBSHP010000106.1:0-9640 GCA_038232555.1 Bryobacterales bacterium | reverse complement strand
TACGCCAGCAGTGCCCCGCCCGCCAGCAGAACCAGAATTCCGAGCACGATGGTGGGGATGTAGAGAAGCCGGGAACTGGCTTCCCGTTGTCCCGCTGGAAGCAGGTTGATGTCGAGCGATAGCCACGGACAGGCGCTGGCCACTGCAGTTGCATACGTAAAGGTAGTCCGCACCAGATCGTAGTCGACCGGCGCTGCCGTGGGTTTTGGCAAAACCTCATGAAGAGCCAGTGGCTCTGTCTCTGGCGGCAGCCGCAACTCAGCTAAGGCCAGAGCTTTGGCGCGCTCAAGACTCTGATCCAGCCGGGCCGAAAACACGGGCCGCGCGGGACTCTCCCCGTAAGTCTCCACTTCGCCATGCTCTTCTTCAAACGCTAGAAATCCGCCAGCGGGCGGCGTCGAGAGAACGCGAAGCGCCGAGTAGATACTGGCAGCGGAAAACGTGAAGGCGTGGATTTTGATTCCGGCTTCGGCGAACAGCGCGATGTGTTCATCGACAATTCGCTTGCGCGCGATGCCTACCAGAAGCGTGCCGATTTTGCCGACCCGAGCCCAGCCGTACGCGGCTTCATCATCGCCGAAGGGATGCAGAGAGTCTACTTGAAATCGAAGCGCGGCTTCCAAATCGCGGTCGGCCACGCCGGGAAGCGGCAATTGCCGGACAACCACCTCTTCGCGCGGTAATAACACAGTGGCGGCCAAGTGGCCGTGCCCGAGTTTGCGGAGAAAATTGGAATAAACGGCGCCCCATTCGGCGGCCGGCTGTTCACGATATTGCGGGATGGTGAGCGACCCCAGAACCTTGATCCCGGACGGGCGCACGCGCGCAACATTGACGACCAGATAACCGCCCGCACCAATCTCGATGCCCACGCCGGTTCCGACTGCGAGCCACTTTTTCCATTCCGAAGTCATCGTGTCGAATAAGCGTTGTCGTACCAGCGCAAGATATGGAATGGCGGCGAGACCTGCAGGCTGATAAACGCCACCACGGCCGCGACAGACCGTTGCACATCCGAAAACTGCCCGTTGGGCAATCGCAGTCTAGCGGTGGATCGTAACGTGGCGATAGGACTGGGACCCAGCGCGAGGCGCGAGAATGCGGGATCGCGATCGCGGAAGGCAGCGAGCTGATCCATGGAACGGATCGGCGAGGCCCGGCGTACCGCTACAATCCCCGCGACTGTATCCGCTCCGATGCCGACGGCGCGCATTACGGCGGGCTCCACAGTGTTGACATCGAATCCGTTCACCGCGCCGTAGACCGAGACGCAATCCTTTAAGCCGGCCACGGGCACAAGGCGACCCTGGGGGTCGCGCACGTAGCGGCCGTGAAACAGCTCGGGGGTGATGCCTTGGACCAGCGTTAACTCCTCAATCTCTTCAAATGACGCATGGCGGGCCTGAAAAGACTGTTTCAGGCCAAGATAATGCTGGTCGAACGCGGTGTAAGCTCCGCCTCCGGAAGGGGACCGCCAGTCCTGAATGCCGGCAACGATCTGGGCGGCGCGATCGGGGAGGGCACCCAAGGCCAGAAGCAGGTTCGTCAAATCCTGTGGGGTGGCTTGATTGATGTTGAGCTTAGAGGTTTCGGGGATCAACTCGACGGTGGCATCTCCGGTCGGGAACTGCATGCGGAACACGGGTTGTGGAGCGGAGTAGTAGCGGTCGCCCCATTGCACATAGACCAGGGCGCGTTCGATGGCCCCGGTAGCGAGGTAATAACAGCGCAGGGCGTCGACCTCGGTTGAGGTGCGCTCGGTCTCGGCGCGGACCGTGTTGGCCACGGTGAAGGCGATTGCCGACAGAGCTGCGGAAAGCCAGAGCACCATCAGGAGGGCGCTGCCGGCGGTTCTGGAACGCTCCCTGGCGGTCGCGGCTCGGTAACTTTGTCGCGCGTTTTCAATGGTCATAGCGTGCCAGGGGATCGCGATTGATGCGCACGGGCATGGTTAAGGTGAGCAACTGCAAGTGGCCCACATTCGGATCGAGCGGCGACATCTCCACGCGGATCCCAACCGGAAAATATGGCTTGGTCCACCTTGCGATCCATTGGCCTTGCCCGTAGGGCGGCTGGTGTTCCTTGAAGCTGAAGCGGCAGAACGCAATCTTGTCCGCCAGGACGAAGGAGAGCGGGCCCACTTCGATGGGGCTGAAGGTGGGCGGCGCGCCCGGCTGCACAGCCAAGCAGAAAGCACCAGCGCTGAGCGGCCCGCTGTAGATCCTCTCGTTCACCACCAGCCGCACGCCCGCCCCGTTTTCTCCGGGGATCACCTGGAACTCCAGGATGTGGGGCAAGCCCCGATCCCCTTCGTGGAGCGAGTAGCTGGAAACGAACCGCATGGTCTGCACTTCGCCCTGAAAAAAAGCAATTTTTGAAGAGGGTCCCTGGGCGCCACCCGAGCACAAGGCTGGAACGGGAATGAGGTTAGCGGCCTGCGATTCGAGGATCCGCTGCACACTGACCACGCGCCGGTTCGCCATCAGGGTGGCGTTGGAGCGTTCCATCGCACTTAGCCCCACCCGCATCGCGAACAACATACCGAGCGACAGCAGCGCAACCAGGCTGACCGCGATGACCAGTTCGATCAGAGTGACGCCGCGCTGGGATGTCCTGCTCATCGCGCAGGCTGATCTTCGGGAAGCACCGTAGCGCGCCGGTAGCCTTCGAGCGCAAAGGACCGCTGGCCGCCGCCTTCCATCCACAGAATTTCAAGCTGAACGCGCTCAATGTAAGGCGCCCCAACCCCCGCGTTGAGCTGTTTCTCGGAATTGGTCAAAACCGCGCGCCAGCGAATCGGCACTCCCGCCGCAGTGTAGGCGTCCCAGCCGCCCTCGATCGGTGTTCCTTTAGGTAAGCGGGTGGCGATCAACAATTCGTCCATTTTTTGGCGTGCGAGCATGGCCGCGCGGTCATAGGCGGTCAACCGGGCGGCGTTGCGAAGCGAAGTGGAAAGCGCAGAGAGTAGGCCTGTGACTGCAATGGCCATGATCAGCGTGGCTACCAGAACTTCGAGGAGCGTGAACCCCGCGGTTTTGCGTCGCGATCTCACGGCTGCGGGCGATTCAGTATCGCAACGCCGGTCATGGGGTCCACTTCAACCAATCGCTCGGCGTGGCGGCGATTCATGAGCGCGACTCCGACCGGCGGTACGGTTCCGCCCGGGTACAGCATAAAAATGCGCGGGGCATCGGCCTCTTCGGGGAGCTCGGGCAATATTCTGGTGATGGAAACTCCGTCCGGCATGGAGAGCGCGCGGGTGAAACGGGGATCGCTCGATCGCATAGAAAGCCGGTTCTCGGCTCGCGAGATCGTTACTTCCACCACTTGCTGCCCTCGTTCCGCCCGGCTCAGGCCGGTGTTGATAAACGTGACGATGTCATTGGCGGCAGCGTTAAGACGCAGCGAATCGAGTCCAGAGGTGACGGCGGGAAAACTGATTCCCACCAGGAGAGACGCGATGGTGATCACCACCAGCATCTCTATGAGCGTGACACCTGTGGCGCAGGCATTCCTGCCCGCGTGGTTTTGAGTGGAGGTCTCTGTGGGACAAAAAGGCAGGCAGGAATGCCTGCCCCACAGGGAGCCGCCCTTACTGGCTCTTCCAACTGACGATGTCTGCATTCAACCCATCTCCGCCTGGTTGACCGTCGCCGCCCCAGGAGACCAAATCCGGCTCATCGCCGTGCTCGCCGGGATATTTGTATGCGTACTGGTGATTCCAGGGATCGGTTGGTATGTCCTGCGGGAGGTACGGCCCCTGCCAGTTGTTAACCGCCTCCGGCCGGATCCGCAGGGCTTGCAAGCCTTGCTCCGTGGTAGGAAACACTCCGGTGTCCAGCTTGTACGCTCCCAATGCCGTCATAAAGGAATTGATTTGCGCATGCGCCTGGGTCATCTTGGCGCGGTCGGTTTGACGGAACATGCGGGGCGCGACCAGAGCCGCAAACAACGCAATGATCGTCACTACGACCAGCATTTCAATGAGCGTTACGCCCACTTCCGATCTCGTTTTTCGCCTCTGGATCATTTGCCTTCCTTTACACCGCAACATCGTTGATACTCGTGATCGCAAGCAAGATGCTCAGGATCAGCACACCCACCAACACACCCAAAACCAGGATCACCATGGGCTCGAACAGCGCCGTGAAGCGCCGGATAGCCGCACGGGTATCGGACTCGTAAATATCCGCCATGCGGTTGAACATGGCATCCAACCGACCGGTTTCTTCTCCCACGCTGAGGAGATGCGCGGCTAAGGGCGGAAACTCCCCGGCACGCCGGAGCGGGGCCGCGATGCCCTCGCCGCGCTTCACGCCCTGCGCCACCATGTCGAGCGAAGCTGCAATCTTCCGGTTGTTCAAAATCGCACCGGCAATTCCGAGCGACTGTACCAGCGGCACGGTGTTGCCGAGCAGGGTACCCATGGCGCGGCCAAACCGGGCTGTTTCGGCTTTGCGCAGAGCATCGCCCAGCAGCGGGATCCGGAGCCGAAAGGTGTCCCACCACATACGGCCGGCCTGGGTCCGAATGTACGCATACATCGCGATGACAAAAGCAACCACGGCGCCGATGATCAACAGGCCGTAGCTCTGCACGAAGCGGCTGGCCTGGAGCATGATCTTGGTGGGCAGCGGCATCGCGATTCTGGACTGCTCGAATACCGATGCGAAGCGCGGCACAACAAAGTTCAACAGCACAAATATCGAGCCCATCCCGACGACGGTCAGCAGCGCCGGATACACCATGGCCGAGATGATGTAGCTGCGCAGATCGTCACGGGACCGCTCGAACTCAGAGAGCCGGTCGAAGATGGCGGCCAGTGAACCGCTGGCCTCTCCCGCGCGCACCATGTTGACGAACAGGTCTGAAAAGTATTCGGGATGCGTGCCCAGGCTGTCGGCGAGCGAGCGGCCGCCCTTCAGCACGCGAAGAATATCCAGGACGATCAGCCGGAAGGCCGGGCGCTCGGTCAATTCACTGGCGATGGAGATAGCGCGGTCCAGCGGAACTCCGGCGCTAAGCAGCGTCGAAAGCTCCTGCGTGAACAGCAGCACGTCGCGGCGCTTGCGGCCGGAGAAGGTGGGCAGCTTCAGCTCCAGCGATTTCTTAGGCTCAAGGCCCACATAGACCGGGGTCAGCCCTTGGCGGCGAAGCTCCTGGGCGACCCAACGATCATTCTCGGCGTGCAGAGTGCCGGTGCGGAACTTGCCATCGGAGGCTACGGCTTTGAAGTAGAAACTGGTCATGCGCGTCTAGAATTCCTGGGTGACCCGCATCACTTCATCCGCCGTGCTCACGCCCGCGGCGACCTTCATCCAGCCGTCCTCGCGCAGGTTGCGCATGCCGTTGCGGCGAGCTGCCCCGGTAATGTCGGTGGCGTCCGCATTCTTCATGATCAGTTTGCGGATCTCTTCATTGAGCTCCATCAGCTCGAAGATCCCGACGCGTCCCGAATAGCCGCTCCCGGAACAGTGTTCGCAGCCGTGGCCACGAAAGCTGGGGACGGACTGCCCGTCCGGAGCGATCCGCATCCCGTCGGGCTGCTTGCAATGTTTGCAGATGACGCGCACCAAGCGCTGCGCAAGCACGGACACCAGCGAGGACGTGATCAGATAATTCTCAACACCCATGTCAGTCAAGCGTGTGATCGCGCTAGGAGCGTCGTTGGTATGCAAAGTGGAATAGACGAAATGGCCGGTGAGCGAGGAGCGAATCGCGATATCGGCCGTCTCGCGATCGCGGATTTCGCCCACCATGATCACGTCGGGATCCTGACGCACGATGTGGCGCAGACCTTGCGCGAAGGTAAGCCCGATCTGGGGATTGACGTGGATCTGATTGATCCCGTCCATCTGATACTCGACGGGGTCTTCAATGGTGATGATCTTTTTGTCGGCCTGATTAATGCGCTTCAGGGCTGAGTAGAGCGTGGTCGATTTGCCGCTTCCAGTGGGTCCGGTCACCAGAAAAATTCCATGCGGTAGCGCGGTGTAATACTCCATGCGCGAGAGCATGTGGCCATCGAAGCCGAGGCTGTGCAGATCGTAAAAATCGCCGGCCGACCGGTCGAGCAGACGCATCACGACGCTTTCGCCATAGAGGGTAGGCAGAGTCGAAATACGAAGATCCACCTCGCGTCCGAGGGTTTTGATCTTGATGCGGCCATCCTGAGGCAATCGGCGCTCAGCGATGTTCAGCTTGGCCATCAGCTTGACGCGCGAGATCATGGCGGCCTTCATCTCGCGGCCGGGCGACTCCTGGTTATAGAGAACCCCGTCGATGCGGTAGCGAATGCGGAACTCTTTTTCAAACGGCTCCAGGTGGATATCGCTGGCGCGCTTCTCGACCGCTTGGGCGATGATGGTGTTCACCAGCCGGATGACCGGAGCCTCACTAGCCATGTCGCGCAGGTGTTCCAGATCTTCCGCGGCCTGGCCGGATTCCACATCGGCATCGGTCTCGGCCTTGGCGGAATCGCCGTAGTACTTGTCGATGGCGTCGAGGATCTCTTGTTCCGGCGCGAGCACCGGCAGGACCCGCAAGCCGGTACTGTTGCGAACGGCGGCGAGAGTTTCGAAGTCAAGCGGGTCGGCCATGGCCAGGGTCACGGTGTGATCCTCGCGGCCTACCGGCAGACAGCGGAATTGCCGTAGAAAACGGGGAGAGAGCGTTTCGGTTTCGGCCGATGCGGCAGGCGGTCCTTCGATGGTGATGAGGGGAATGCTGAGCTGCTCGGACAGCGCCGCCAGCACGTCCCGCATGGCTACAAAGCCGAGATCGACCAGGGTCTTACCGATCTTGTCGCCACGCTCTTTCTGGAGCTCAAGCGCGCGCTCCAGATCTTCTGCCGAGATCAGCCGCCGCTCCAGCAGCATTTCTCCCAGGCGCATGGCTAGAACTCTTCGACGATCACGGAGGACGCCAGCAAAGAACGATCGGCGCGCCCGGAGTGCACGGCGACCAAGGTCTTCTTTGGAGCATGCATCACGATCTGGGAAGGCACTCCGGCGATGTTTTCCCAATGAAAATGAAACAGGGTGATCGACAAGGCGATCTGCTCATCCGGCGGCACGGTATCCAGAGAAGCGGCCGAGGAGAGCAACAACTCCTGCATCACTTGCCTTAATTTCGGGACTCTATCGACTTCTTTCTGGTGAACCCGGGCGATCTCTTCCTTGGAGATGGTTTGGTGGAACGGCGTGATTCCAGCAGCCGGAGCCAGATTCAGCTCGCCCATGAACACGGTTCCGTAGCCGGTAATGTAAGTGCCCTTGGTGACGCCGACCAACAGGACGGGATCGTCGGGAAACAGACCTGCCAGTCGCTTGTCGAGACTTTCCTCCATCGCGGCGACGCTGATGCGGCTGACTTTGGATCGATCCGCAGAGGCCCCGGTTGCAAAAACAAGGCTCCCAACGAAGGCCGTAAGCAACGCGATCCAGATTCGTCTCACTGTTGCGGACCGCTCTGGCTGTTGTTGAAGGCCACCAACATCCGGCCAGCTTGCTGCTGGTACATACGGATGGTTTCCTGAGCAGCAATCATCTTGGACTGGTACCGGACTTCCAGATGCTTCTCGGCGGCGTCCAGGACCTTGAGATTTTGGGAAGCCTGGCGCTGCTCGATTTGTGCCACAGCTTCGGCGACAGCAACTTTGACGGCAGTCTGAACGCGTGCGTCTATCTGCTTTTGCTGCATGCCGGAGTTAACGGACGCGACCTGCAATGGCGCGGGAGCAGTGACGATAGCGGGGCGCATGGTCCCGTGCGCCAGAATCGCGGCGGCCAGCACGAGCGCGGACGCCAAGCCCATGGCCGGCCCGGATCGCCAGGCCCGCTGCCACCAGCGCGGCTCAAACACCGCATCGGATACAAAGGCGATCCGCTGCGGGATCTCCTCGTCGGGAAGGCCGATCAGCGCGGCTTTGGTGAGGTCCAGCCGTTCCAGTTCCACCCGGCAGCCCTCGCAAGCATGGATGTGTTCCGCCAGCAAGGCCTCTTCCCGGCCTTGTATCTCACCCAGAGCGTAACCCTTCAAATCAATCGACGAACAACTCATAGCAGACTCACTCCGCACACCTATGCCCTCACCCTCATCCCTCACCGCGTATGCCGATGGGAGCCAACGTTTGTTTCAAAAGGTCGAACGCGGTATACACGCGCGACTTCACGGTTGACACCGGACAGGAAAGTATTTCAGCCATTTCTTCGAACTTGAAGCCCTGATAAACCTTCAGCACCACGGCCTCCCGCTGATCCTCCGAGAGCCGGGCCAAGGCCGCTTCCACCGCGAGCCCCAACTCCACCGGAAACATCCGCGAGCTGGCGTCCCCGGCACGGGGCTCAACCGCGAGCTCGCCTTCCGGCCGATGCTTCCGCAGGAGCGAATATGCCTCATTGTGCGCAATCCGGTAAAGCCACGCGCCAAACCGGCCGGGGTCATCCAGCTTTTTCAAATTCTGAAATGCCTTGAGAAAAACGTCCTGGGCCAAGTCCAGCGCATCCTCGCGATTGCGCACCAGCCGCAGCAGATAGTTGTAGATACGCTTCTCCCATCGAGACACCAGGATGTTATATGCATCGACGTGCCCCCGCCTCGCTTTCGCGATCAGGTCGCGATCCTCAACCTCCCGAAATATCAAATTTCGGCTCCGTTGATAAAGACGTCAGGCAAGTGGAAAAAGTCTGCGCTCAATACCTGCGCTCAAGCGCCAACTCAACCAGCATGTTCACATTATTGCTTATACTTGCTAACAGCTTTGGTTGGCGGCATACTCATTGCAGAAAAACACTCCCAAAATCGTGGTCGTCATGCCGGCTTACAATGCGGCCCAGACCATCGAGAAAACCTGGTCTGAGTTGCCGCATGACCTGATTGAGCGCGTGATTGTGGTGGACGATGGCAGCCGGGACCGGACGGTTGAGATTGCCCGGGAGCTGGGCGTGGATGTTTTTGTACACAACCGGAACTACGGTTATGGGGCCAATCAGAAAACCTGCTATGCCCAGGCGCTCCGCACCGACGCCGACATGATCGTGATGGTGCATCCGGATTATCAGTACGATCCGACGCTACTCTATGAAGTGCTGCGGCCATTATTGGAGGGAACTGCCGACGTTGCGCTCGGCTCCCGGTTAATGGGGATCAATCCGGTGAAGCAGGGAATGCCTTGGTGGAAGTTTATTGCGAATCGCTTTCTGACCAAGTTGGAGAACATGGCCTTCGGGCTTAATCTTTCCGAATACCACACGGGCTATCGGGCGTATCGGAGGGAGTCTCTCGAGGCGGTGAATTTCCAGATGAATTCGGATGGGTTCATCTTCGATCAGGAAATCATCGCTCAGTTTGTGGCGCTGAAGCTGCGCATAGCGGAGGTGCCGGTCCCGACCCGATATAACCCGCAAGCCTCCTCCGCATCATTTATTCAAAGCAGCATTTACGGACTTGGGATTCTTTCTCTACTGGTGCGCTACGTGATGCACAGGCACGGGCTGGTACCTTGCCGCGCGTTGGAAAGCCTGGCCCGCCGATATTGAAGCGCGAGTGAGACTCTTCCGCAGGCGTAGCGGCGATAGCCACCCATCACAGATCTTGCACCGCCAGTCGCGTTGGCCGATGCCAGGTGCTCTAGCAGTGT
>JBBSHP010000105.1:0-9668 GCA_038232555.1 Bryobacterales bacterium | reverse complement strand
TCCAGGACCGTCCGGTTCCATCCGGTCCAATCCGATCCTGGGCCGAAATTGGATGATCCCGCCGCAATCAGCTTCACGTCGGGATCCGTCCACTTCATCAACTTTGCAGCTTCCAGTGCGAATTTGCCGTAGTCTTCCGCGCTGCGATGGCCCATCTGCCACGGCCCGTCCATCTCGTTGCCCAAGCCCCAGTACTTCACCTTCCAGGGCTGTTGCTGTCCATTCTGCCTGCGCAGACGAGTCATCGCGGTGTCTTCAGAAGAGTTGCAGTACTCCACCCATTGCTGTGCCTCTTCCCAGGAGCCGGTGCCGAGATTGGCGCAGATGTAAGGCTCGGTGCCGATCTTCTGCGCGTACTGCAAGAATTCGTGGGTGCCGAAGCGATTGGTTTCCACCGTGCCCCAGGCCATTTCCAGACGTCGCGGTCTCTGATCCCGCGGTCCGATGCCGTCCTTCCAGTGGTAGTTGGATGAGAAATTACCGCCCGGCCAGCGTAGAATCGGAATGCTCAATTTCTTTGCGGCATCCAGAACGTCGCGGCGAAAGCCATTCGAATCCGAAAGCGGATTGCCTTCTTCAAACACACCCCCGTCGATGCAGCGGCCCAGGTGTTCGAGGAAGGTCCCGTAGATATTGCTATCGATCTCCGAGATCACCCGCTCGGTGTCTATCTTGATGTGTGCGGACTGGGGCTTCTCTGCGGCGACTGCCAGGCGAGTGGCCGCGGGCGTGCCCAGCAGCATTGAGGTAAAAGAGCGTCGTGTGAACATTCTCTGTCGAGGAATGGGACCGAGGATTCGCCCGGCGAGCCGCTACTTGACTACTATGCCATCGCCGTCAACCTTGATCTCACTGTTCTTTACGCCGTGGCGCACCACCGCTTCATAGCTGGTGCTGGCTCCCTTTTTTACGGCTTCAACCTTCGTGATCTTACCTTTGCCGGCGGCGCCTCGAAGACCTTTCTGCACCGCTTCGGGAAGGCTCGCCATCTCGATCTGCTCCTCCACTTCCGTTACCGCACCCGAGCTGTCCAATAACAGATCCCTGGTCTTCCCGTTCCGCACGGTCTCCACTTCGTAGAAAGTCTTGCCATTTTCGACTTCTTTGGAATAGCCCTTAATCGTTGCGCCCTGGGCTTCCTTGTCTGCGGCGGCAGCCACTGCGGGAGGTAAGGCTTGTCGGCTGACCTTCTGGTCTGCGAAAACCGGCACGGCTAAAACGACGAGTCCAACCATCATGCTTTTCATTGAATGTTCTCCTTGAAATGCCGATTTCAGGTTCGCTCGGCATGATCATTGTAGCTCCCCGCAAGCGGTCCGTGCGGTCTTCTCAACTTACGGACATGACTGTGCTGAAATGTGGCAGCAAAGTGAGAATGTCGTGTTTGAGCAAAGTAGAATGTCGTCTTGACAGCCCCAAGCTTGGGGGATGCAGAAGGACAACTACTGATGACCCAAGCAGATCGTGACCGGCTCGTGACGGCCGGCTATTCCTCGAACGGGTTGGTCGCCACCAGAGCCCGTCTCCGCTTCACCGGCACGAGCAGATTAACATGCATTTCCGACAGGCCCAGGCTAAAGGCGACGTTTCTACTTTGCCGTGACAGAGAGTTCGCAATCAGTTGACTGCACACAGTCATTTAGTTAGGCTAAGTCAAGTTATGAAAAACAGAATATCCGGGCTTTTAATCGCAGGGATTATTAGCGCTTTCGCTCAAAAAACAGAGATCGACATTCCCTACGAAAAATTCGTGCTCCCCAACGGGTTGACTGTGATCGTGCATGAGGATCGCAAAGCTCCCATTGTGGCGGTGAACACCTGGTATCACGTTGGATCGAAGAATGAGGTGACAGGGAAAACCGGCTTCGCTCACCTTTATGAACATCTGATGTTCGGCGGCAGTGAAAACTTTAAAGGCAGCTACATCAAGGCCCTGGAAAAAGTTGGGGCTACTAACATGAATGGCACCACCAATTCCGATCGGACAAATTATTTCGAAAATATTCCCACCAGCGCCCTGGATTATGCGCTATGGATCGAGTCCGATCGTCTGGGTCATTTTCTGGGCACCTTCGATCAGAAGACGCTCGACCTGCAACGCGGCGTGGTTCAAAACGAAAAGCGGCAGGGTGAGAATCAGCCCTACGGAGTGACGCGGGAATTGCTCACCAAGAATACCTATCCGGTCGGACATCCATACTCTTGGACCACCATCGGTTCCATGGAGGACCTGAACGCCGCGTCACTGGAGGATGTGAAGACCTGGTTCCGAACCTATTACGGTCCTTCCAACGTGGTGCTGTGCCTGGCCGGAGACATCGACGTCAAGACCGCCAAAGAGAAGGTGACCAAGTATTTCGGCGACATCGCGCCCGGGCCTCCGGTGGCGCATCAGGAACAATGGATCGCGAAGATGAGCGGCACGCATCGCGGAAAAGTACAGGACCGGGTGCCTCAGGCCCGCATATACAAAGTCTGGAATATTCCGGGATTCGGTACTGCCGATGCCGAATACCTCGATCTGGTCAGCGATGTCCTGGCGCAAGGGCGGGTATCGCGGTTCTATAAGCGGCTGGTCTATGACGATCAAATTGCAACCGATGCGTTTGCGTCAATCAGACCGGGCGAGATCGGCGGCCAGTTTTTCATTCAGGCGACGGCCAAGCCCGGCATCGAGCTTGCGAAAGTGGAAAAGGCGCTGGACGAAGAACTCGCGAAGTTCCTGGCGGAGGGTCCCACCGCACAAGAGCTCAAGCGCGTGCAAACTCAGTACACGGCCAACTTGCTTCGAGGTATCGACCGGATTGGTGGGTTTGGCGGCAAATCTGACATTCTGGCTTTGAGTCAGACGTATACCGGCGATCCGTCCTATGTATTTAAGACCGGGCTGCAGCGCCATGAATCCGCGACGACTGAGAACTTGAAAGCTGCCGCGAAAAAGTGGTTGTCCGACGGGGTTTACATCCTGGAAGTGGAGCCGTTTCCTGCACTCAAGGCCCTCGGCAAGGTGGATCGTGCGACGCCGCCATCCATCGGTCCGGCGGCTGGGTTAAAGCTGCCCAAGCTGCAGCGCGCCACACTATCGAATGGATTGAAGGTGATCCTGGCGGAACGGCACGAACTGCCGCTGGTGAATTTCTGGCTGGAAGAGGATGCGGGGTTCGCGGCCGACCAGTTCGCTTCGCCGGGCACCGCCAGCCTGACATCCTCGCTATTGACGGGAGGGACGACGAAGCGCAACGCCCTCCAGATCAGCGAAGAGCAGGCCAACTTAGGCGCTCAAATCGGAGCATTCTCGAATCTGGATCTCACCAGCGTTCGTCTGTCCGCTTTGAAATCTAAACTGGACCCGTCGCTCGATCTTTTCGCCGATGTCATTCTGAACCCGTCGTTCCCCGAAGCGGATTTTAAGCGTCAGCAGAACTTGCAACTCGCCGGCATACAGCGCGAGAAGACGGTACCAGTGATGATGGGACTGCGCGTACTTCCTCCGCTGATGTTCGGGACGAATCACGCCTACGGTATTCCGTTCACTGGCACTGGCACTCAAGCTAGTCTCTCGAAACTCACCCGCGCTGACCTCGCCAAGTTTCATGGCACCTGGTTCAAGCCTAACAACGGAACTCTGATCGTCGTGGGCGATACGACACTAGGCGAGATTACGCCCAGGTTGGAGAAGCTTTTTGCTTCCTGGAAACCCGGTCCGGTTCCTGTTAAGACAATCCCGACCGTTCCCGCTCAGAGAATGGCCAGCGTTTACCTGATCGACCAGCCTGGCGCTCAGCAGTCCACCATTCTAATCGGACAAGTGGCTCCGCCGAAATCCGCTCCGAACAGTCTGGCGATCGAAGCGATGAACGACGTTTTCGCGGGCAACTTCGGCGCCCGCCTCAACATGAATTTGCGAGAGGACAAGCACTACAGCTACGGAGCGAGCGGATTCCTGCAGGGTGCTCGAGCGCAGCGGCCGTTCATCACCGTTGCTCCGGTGCAGACCGACAAAACCAAGGAATCCCTGGCTGAATTGAACCGCGAGTTCCACGATATCGTCGGCACTCGACCCGTAACCGCCGCAGAACTCTCCATGGCTCAGGACAACCAAACGCTCTCACTGCCGGGTTCGAACGAAAGCATGAACCAGTTAGGGAACTCCATCACGGAATTGGTCCATTTCGGTTTGTCCGATGATTACTACGACACCTACATCGGTAAAGTGAAGGCGTTGAAAACCTCAGACCTGGACGACGCCGCCAAGTCGGTCCTAAAACCAGACACGCTGATCTGGGTGGTGGTGGGCGATCGCTCCAAAATCGAGCAGGGCATTCGGGATCTGAAGCTCGGAGAAGTTCAGCTCATCGACGCGGATGGAAAGAAGCTGTAGCGCTTACCAAACCCGGCAGGCGGGTTCGCGAACCATCGGCTGGCCGGCCTTGCACGCGAAGGCCTCCCGGAATTCGGGCATGTTGGACACCACTCCGTTGACGCGGAATTGGCCGGGTGAATGGGGGTTGACTGTAGCCCTGAGGCGGGCCGACTCTTCCCGGCTGTTCTCGCACCAGATCTGCCCCCAGCCGAGAAAGAAGCGCTGCTGCGGCGTGAGACCATCGATCTTCCGGCTGCTTGCTCCCTTTTCCCGCAGGCTCTCCATCAGTGCCATGAATGCCAAGCGCATGCCGCCGTTGTCGGCCGTATTTTCGCCCAGAGTCAGCTTGCCGTTCAGGTGAACGTCGGGCAAGGGGCTGAAGCTCTCGTATTCCTTGATAAAGCAATTAGCCCGCTTCTCGAACTCCTGCGCATCCTGGGGTGTCCACCAATCCCGCAGATTCCCGGTGGAATCGAATTGCCGGCCCTGATCGTCGAACCCATGAGTTAGCTCGTGCCCGACCACCGCTCCGATCCCGCCATAATTCGGGGCATCGTCCAGCTTGTTGTCGTAAAACGGCGGCTGCAGAATACCCGCCGGGAAGTTGATGTTGTTTTCCAACGGATTGTAGTACGCGTTTACCGTCGGAGGCGTCATGCCCCATTCCTTGGGATCAACTGCCTGCCCGATTCTATGGATCTGGCGCTGCACCTCGAACTCAGTCGCACGCTGATCGTTGCCTACCGCGTCCCCACGAACGATTTTCAAGGCCGAATAGTCGCGCCATTTATCGGGAAATCCGATCTTGTTGGTGATTCCCTGCAGCTTCACCATGGCCTCCTTCTTGGTGGCGGGTGTCATCCAGGAGAGCGTCTTCAGGTCGTCGGTCAGCGCTTTCTCGATCTCCTCCACCATCTTGAGAGTTCGCTGCTTCCCTTCCGTTCCAAAGGTCTGGTCCACGTATCGCTGGCCCAACGCCTCCCCCAGATCGCCATCGGTGAATTCAACACAGCGCTTCCAGCGCGGACGCAGCTCCTTGGCGCCCGTGAGCCGCTTCCCAAAGAAATCGAAATTCTCATCCACAAATGCAGCCGGGAGCAGCGGAGCCTGCGCATGGATGAGGTGCCAGCGCAGATAAGTCTTCAAGTCGTCCAGACTAGTCTGAACCACGGTGGATTCGAGCTGCCGGAAAAAGTTGGGCGATTCCACATTCAAGCTCACGATGGCAGGCGCGCCCATGCCGGCGAAGTACTTGTTCCAATCGAGGAACGGAGCCATCGAGAACAGTTCGTGCTCCGACAACTTGTGATACACCTTCTGAGGATCGCGGAGAGAAACCTTGTCGAGAGAGCCTTTGGCCAAGTCCGTCTCGATGGCCAGAACGGCCTTGGCGCTGACTCCGGATTTCTCCGGGGACTCGCCCAGGAGCTGAAACATTCTCTGAACGTGAGCCTGGTACCGGTTCCGCAACTCGATCGATTTCGCGTCGGTGTTCAGGTAGTATTCGCGATCAGGCAGCCCGATTCCGCCTTGACTCGCCTGGGCGATGTTCATCTTTGAGTTCTTGAAATCGGGGCCCGCCGAAAAGTTGAACAATACGTTCACCCCAATGCGGTGCAAGCGGACCAGTTCACTTAACAGAGCGTTCTTGGCAGAGATCGCGGCGATGCGGTCCAGGTCCGGTTTCAGCGGCTCCAGCCCCTGCTTATTGATCGTGGTTTCGTCCATGCAGGCCGCATAGAAGTCACCAATCTTCTGGTCGATGGGATCGCGCTTCGGATCGTCTTTGGCCGCCTTCTCGAGAATGTCCCGCAAGACTTGCTGATTGCGCTGGTTCAGGGCATCAAAGTTGCCCCAGCGCGATTCGTCCGGCGGGATCGGGTTGTTCTTGAGCCAGGTTCCACACGCGTATTGATAGAAGTTGACACAAGGGTCCGCGGTGCGGTCCATATTGGCAGGGCTGAAGCCGGGCAGCTTGGCGGGCGCGGCCACGGATTTCGGGTGCTCAGGATCGCCACCCGGTTTGAGTTTGCCCGGAACGGCATCTTGACCAAAAACAGAAGCTGCAATCAAGAGCAGACCAGTCGATCCGAAACGAGTTCTCATCATCGGGAGAGGTCCATAATGCGATCGTTAGTAAGTGGCCCGGCCGCCGCTGGCGTCGTAGCATTGGCCCGTCACGAAAGAAGAGTCCGGGCTGGCCAAAAAATGAACGACGGCCGCGATCTCTTCCGGCTTGCCGGTGCGACGCATGGGGATGCGCTGGGTCATGTAGTCGACCTGCTCCGGAGTGAGCTGGTCGAGGATTTTAGTCTGGACCACGGCGGGCGCTACGGCGTTCACGCAGATCCCATCCAAGGCGACTTCTTTCGCGAACGATTTGGTGAATCCGATCACTCCAGCTTTGGTGGCCGAGTAGCCGGTCATATTGGGATTCCCCTCTTTACCGGCGATGGAGGCGATGCTGACGATCCGCCCGTACTTGTTCTGCCGCATGTGCTGGACCACCGCCCGGCAGCAGTGGAACACTCCGCCCATATTGATGGCGATGATCTGTTGCCAGTCGTCTTCAGTCTGTTCCCACAGGGGCACGGCTCTACCCGCGATGCCCGCGTTGTTCACCAGAATCTCGACCCGGGGACGCTTCGAAAAGATTTGATCGAACGCTTTTTGGACAGACGCGGAATTGGTGATGTCCACTTGCACCGGGAACGCCGAGGGAAGCGACTGCGCTACTTCGGTTGCAGCTTCCAGGTTGAGATCGGCTACTGCGACCGTGGCCCCCGCTGCGCTTAACCGCCGGACTATGGCTTCACCGATGCCAGCGGCTCCGCCGGTCACCACAGCGGTCTGATTGGTTAGGTCAAACATGGGCAACCGACTCCCTTGCGGTCACGCTCTGCGCCCAGCAGGATTTTCGTAGGATGGGGAAGCGGCAGGCAGGAATGCCTGCCCCACACGGGGCTCGGTAACAAGCTACGACTCTTTGACAACGTGGACCGTTATGTTGGTCGTCACGTCGCGGTGGAGACGTACCGGGACGGTGTGATCGCCCAGCGTTTTGATCGGATCGGGCAACTGGATCTTGCGCCGTTCAATGGAGTAGCCCTGGCTTTCCAGCGAGTCCGCGATGTCTTTCGCTGTGACGGAACCAAAGAGCTGATCGTTCTCACCCGCTTTCTGGGCGATTGTGACCGATACTGTCTCCAACATCTTGCCAAGATCGGCCGCATCGGATTGCTCCTTTGCGTCGTGGCGGAGGTGTGCCTGGCGTTCCTGCTCAACGATCTTCTTGTTCGAGTCGGTAGCCGCGACGGCCTTCCGGTTGGGCAACAGGAAATTACGGGCGTAGCCGGAGGCGACTTTCACTACCTGCCCCCGGTTTCCGAGCTTTTCAATATCTTCTCTTAAAATGACTTCCATGATTGATCCTCTTCTAAATAGGCGCCGAGAACGGAATCAGCGCAATGCTACGCGCCTGTTTGATCGCTTCGCTCAAGTGCCGCTGGTGCGGGGCGCAGACACCGGAAATCCGGCGCGGGACGATTTTCCCGCGCTCCGATATAAAAGCATTCAGCAGCCGGGTGTCTTTATAGTTGATATCGTCGATCTTCTCGACACAGAAACGGCAAACCTTTTTGCGCCGGAAATACTGTTTCTTGGTTGCAATCGCTTTGTCGCCGCCGGTGGGGCGCTGGGATGCGCTGATGGGACGTCCGCCTCTTGTTGATTCCGCCATGATGTTCTCCTATTGCTCCTTCTCAGCGGCGACTGGCTCGGCGGTAACGCCGGGCTCGGTGGATGCCGGATCCGCCGATGTAGGCGGGGGTGTTTCGGGTGCTCCCGGTGCGGGTGCTCCCGGTGTGGGTGCCCCAGGCATGGGCCCTCCGCCCGGAGCCCCCGGCGCAGCGGCCGGATCCGTCGGCATGCTGGGCGGGGGAAGCTGCGGAGCAGGCCGACGCGCTGCACGCTTGTCGCGCGCCTTTTTCCTTTTCTCGATCTTCTTGAGTCTTTCATCGATCCGCACGGTGATATACCTCATCACCATGTCGGAGACGCGCAGACGCCGCTCGATTTCCTTCACGGCTTCGGGATCCGCTGTAAACTGGAGCAGGACATAATAGCCCTCAGTCCTTTTCTCGACACGGTAGGCCAGTTTCCGAACGCCCCACTTGTCGGTCTTGTCCACGGTCCCGCCGTGGTCTGTAATCAACTTGGATATCTGTTCGATGAACGGATCGATTTCTTCATCCGTTATGTCGGGTCTGACAAAAAAAAGTTCTTCGTAAATCCTCATTCTTCCCCTAGAGTTGAGCCTTGGGCGCGACGATTGTAACTCGTCATGGACTTTTCGACGCCTTCAGCGATTAAGGACTCCACTGCCCGTGCCGCATAATCGAGCAGTTCATCCAGTTCCTGCTTCTGAGCCCGGTTAAACTGGCCCAGTACAATGCGAGCGCCATCCCTTTCCTGGCTATGGCCCCCGTGAATCCCCAGCCGAAGCCGGGGAAAATCCTGTGTTCCTACACTGCGAATCACCGACTGGATCCCGTGATGCCCCCCATGCGATCCATTCGACCTCATTCGCACCGACTGCCACGGCAGATCGAGGTCGTCGTAAACGAGCAACAAATCCCCCGCCGCAATCTCATTTTTCTCCAACAACCCCTGCACCGACGGACCGCTCAGATTCATGAACGTCTGCGGCTTGGCAAGCATAACTGACTTGCCCCCGATACTGCCCTGCCCGACCAGCGCCATACAATCTTTCCGGCCGACCTTGACTCCGTTCCGTTCCGCCAACCGGTCGACAACCAGGAACCCCAGGTTGTGGGGAGTCTCTTCATATTCTCTGCCAGGATTCCCCAGGCCCACGATCAACTTGTCCATGCGGCCGTAAAATCCCCGCTTCCTTGCGGTCGCGGCTCGGTAGCATCAAGTCGCAAATCGGTAGGATCAAGCGGCCTACTTTTTCTTCTTGGCCTCGGGCGCGTTCTTCTTGGCGTCGGACGCGGCAGGCTCTTCGTCCTTCTTGCCCTTCTTGACTACTTCGGGTTCGGCTCCGGCTGCAGGCGCGGCAACATCCGCCGCGGCGGGCTCGGCTTCCGCCTTGACCGAAACGACGTGCGCAATCACCTGGTCCGGCGGGCTGAGCAGCTTCACGTTATCCGGTAGCTGGACATCGCTGGTGCGAATGTTCTGGCCCATCATCAACTCGCTCACATCGATGGTGAACTCCTCCGGTATGTCGGTGGGTAAACACTCAATCTCAATCTCGCGGGTGACGATCTCAAACAGACCGCCC
>JBBSHP010000104.1:0-9742 GCA_038232555.1 Bryobacterales bacterium | reverse complement strand
GATTGGACTCATGTCGCCAGTTGTAGCTTCAATGGCGCTGGTATTTGCAATTCAAGGCTATAGGATTTCGAGCGAATCGCTTAGAACTAGTCAGCGGTCTGTTGAGACAAGTCAGCAATCTATGAAGCTGGGGCAAAGAGCCTATATCTCTATCGCCCGTGGGCAAGTCACATTGCGCAAAAGTCTTGGTGAGTCTCGGTTTTCAAATGAACCTACAGAACTCATATCCGCACATTTCGACTTTGATATTGACAATTCTGGTAACACACCAGCTTTGGTAGAATATGTCGGCTTTGAGTACGACTATCCTATGGGCTGGTCTTTGGACCACCGACAGTCTCAATCTCCGCTGCCCTTAACTGTTGGGCCTAAGTCACATTCCCACTACTCACTGGTAGAACAGTTTATCCTCACACGTGATGCTCTGGATCTTTACACGGAGCAAGCAAGGGCAGTAAGTCGATTTCTGGCGTTTGCGAGAGAACATCAGTATCGCGTGCAAGGACTTCACATGATTCGAGGGATGTTGAATGCGCATGGTTTACTTAAGTACTCAGACATGTTCGAAGCAGTACATGAGCAAAGCTGGTGTTGGCTGGAACCTGGACTGAGCGAGGAGGGAACATCAAGCTTCCCCGCAAGCTGTTTGCTGCGAATGTTGAACCCGTCAATACAATACCCGATAAACCCTTAACATGTGGGTGATTAATACTCATATTTCTTGTACGGTGGTTCATACTGTGTTGAAATCGAGGGTCAAGGTTCAGCCACGTTCTTTGACTGAGGTCATCCCACGTCATTGCCGCTTGCTCCCAGGTGAGGCCGCCAATTGATTGATTGCTCCATGTGTTCATTTTATCGTTATCATTAATTGTATGAGCCACTCTAGTCAAGCGCGTGAAGCAAACCGGGAATATGCGCTCAAGTTACTAACGACGGAATTAGGGAACAACTGGATAGATAGTGCCTATTTCACATCTGATGGGCCGGAATACGGGAAGGTGTTTGACACCACTTGGGATGAACTGGAGGCGTCCCATCTGATTAGGGCAAAATACCCTATTGGTGACTTGTCACGTTACTGGTTGCTTCCTCAGGGGTGGTTGAAAGGAATACAACTTCTTGGCATACCGGAGCAGCCGGATTTCAAAGTGCGCCTTGGCCGGTTATGTGAAACTCTTAAGCGGTATGTAAAGGGAAGGCATCAATACAACGTGGCTGATGTGGAGAATATTGCTGTTGAGGCGGGCCTAGCAAAAGGCTTCATATGTAATTGTATCGATACCCAGTTAATTGAATTATATCTCAGCAGCTACAGCGCAACATGGATGAAGGACGGTACGGGCAAAGGAACAACACTCTGGATTCCTAGAACGGTGGGGCTGACACTTATCTAGCTCTGATTGAGAGCCCTGCTCACCTCCCTATAAGTTTGTGATTGCTTACCCATTACCACTTGTTATGGTAGATGTACCGGCGTCACTTAATCCAGTCGGCATCAGATTCCCCGATAAGGAGTTTGCCATCACTACTGTATTAGTTGAACCTACTTCTATGCGGACTCCATACGCCTGCGTCTTGACAGTTTATCAGTGGCTCGGTTGGACGTCACAATGTTGTTATTTCCCTGTATCCAGATACCATGGCCGCGAATGCCGACGAGTTCGGCATTGCGAATCGGCTGAATGAAGCGGAGTACGCCAATACTCTGGCCAGTCAGTTCAATATGTTGGAGCCGGAGAACGCGATGAAGTGGAACCCTATTCATCCGTCGCAAGACGCTTACAATTTTGGCCCCGCTGACAAACTGGTGACCTTCGCGGCATCGCACGGGATGCGAGTGCGTGGGCACACACTGCTCTGGCACAATGGCAATCCGGCCTGGCTAACAAACTTCGCGAAAACGGCCACGCCGGCAGAGATGGCGGCCGTCCTGAAGAGTCACATCGATATGGTGATGGGCCATTATCGGGCCCAGGTGTTCGCCTGGGATGTGGTGAATGAGGCGGTTTCCGACAGCGCCACCGCCTTGGGCACAACGCTACGGGATTCTATATGGAACAATCAGCCCGGCATTGGGGGAAGCGGCACGGCTTTCATCGAACAGGCCTTCGGGTGGGCACACGAGGCGGATCCCACAGCCCTGCTGTTTTATAACGATTTCAGCATTGAAGGGGGCGGGCCAAAATTTCAAGCCGTGCTCACCATGGCCAAGGACTTTGTGGCTCGCGGTGTACCGATTCATGGCATCGGTTTGCAAATGCACCTCAACAACAGCGGTTTCCCGAGTACGGATGCCCTCACGGAGACCATGCGGCAAATCACGGCGCTCGGTCTTCAGGTGCACATCACCGAGATGGACGTCCGCTTGATGTTGGCCTCAGGCACCGCAAGTCCGGCTGATCTGCAACTGCAGGCGCAGGCCTATCAGAGAGTTTTGACGGTGTGCCTCCGGAATCCGGGCTGCACCGCACTCCAGACTTGGGGACTGACCGACAAATATTCCTGGATTCCCGGCTTCTTCCCAGGGTTTGGTGCGGCGCTCCCTTTCGATGCAAGCTATCAGCCCAAGATCGCCGTAGCCGCCCTGCTGGATACCTTGCGGAGTACTCCACCGCAACTGCTCGCCACCTCTATTGTGAACGCCGCCAGTTACAAGGCAGGCGCGGTTGCTCCTGGTGAGCTCATCACGATTTTCGGAGCGAATTACGGACCCGGCGCGTTGGTCGGAGCGCAGTTGGACGCCAACGGCCTGGTTGCTTCTAACCTGGCAGGCACGCAGGTTTTGTTCGACGGAGTGGCTGCGCCCTTCATTTATGCAGTTTCGGGCCAGGTGAGCGTGGTGGTCCCTTATGAGGTAGCGGGTAAGCAGCAGACGGTCGTACAGTACATCTTCAACGGCGTGAAATCAAACACCGTGAGCATTCCCGTGGCTGCTTCGGCCCCCGGCGTATTCGCGGCCAATGCCACCGGTCGAGGGCCAGGATTGGTCTTGAATTCCGATTACTCTCTGAACACGGAGAGCGCGCCAGCGGCCGGAGGCAGCGTGGTCCAGATCCTGGCTACAGGTGGCGGCGCGGTAAAAGGCGGGGCCGCCAATGGAGCGCTCGCAGTGGGCGCGGGAGAACAAACTCTGGCAGTGACGGTGACGATCGGGGGAGTAAACGCCCCCGTCATCTACGCCGGCCCTGCACCCGGGCTGGTCAACGGAGTCATGCAGGTGAATGCGATGGTGCCTGCAGGTCTGGCGCCCGGGCCGCAGCCGCTGCTGATCACTGTCGGTGGGGTGCGGAGTGATGCCGGAGTGACCATCGCGGTAAAGTAGCCGCTTCAACTGCTCGCCATCGTGCTGGAGACTTTCGAGAAGATCGTACTAACGGCCGGCATGATAACAGGGGGCAGAAAGCCCGCCACCACCAGAGCCAGTGTCGCCACCAAAAGTGCATATTCGATCAGGTCCTGGCCGTCCTCCTGGCGCCACAGCCTCAACAGAAGTCTGCACATCATAGTCTCATTCGCCTGCGATTTCCTCCTCTATTATCACCAGGGCGCCGGGCCCAGACAAGCTTCGATTCCCTGTTTTTCGTAGTCGAAAATGCCTTAGGCTGCTGGTACGCCCCGTGCGCGGCCCCTCTGCGCTCTCGTTATTAAAGGTTCTCGCCTTCCTGACGATGAGTAAGTTGTGCGTCTTCCTGTATTGTCCGTGGCCGCTGTAGCTCTGTTCCTGTCTGCGACGATACCCATCCTCCCAGGCCAGACTCAGACAGTCAGCTTCCGGGTATTTACTGAGCCGCTTGGCGCGCGCTTTTCCGTTGACGGCATCATCTATACCTCGGCTGCCACGTTTCAGTGGCCAACCGGCAGCAAACACTTGGTGCGATATATTCAGGATGCACTTCCGCCCGCCGCTGCTGTGATCAATGGGCTGGCTCAGGCAACTTTTGCCCCAGTCCAGCTTTCGCCGGACGGAGCCGCAGTGTACTCGTTCGGCGGGTTCACCGATGCAACCGGTTTACTCAGCCCGGGTAGCGACCCAAACCAGTTTGTCACCGCGGATGCGGCCGTGCCATATCTCAAGATAAGCGTCTCTCTGAGTTACCGGGTTTTACTCAACTTTTTCGACCAGCCAGGTTCGGCCAATGCTCCTTCGTGCGGCGCGCCGGGTAATATTCCTCCCGGCGAGTTCCGGGTCGGGCTGGTGTATATCAATTCTCAATGCTATTGGAACAGCGCCATCCTGTACTACCCCGCTGGCTCCACTCTACAGTTGAACGCGTTTCCATACCCTGGATTCGTGTTTACCGGCTGGTCCGGTAATCTTGGCGCGGGTAGCGCTTATCTACGATCTTACGTTTTAAAGGGTCCCGTGACACTCGCTCCCATGTTCCAGGCCGCCAAACGGGTTCGGTTTGAAACCTTCCCGCTTGGGTTGCAGGTTTTGGTGGACCGCACTCCCGCGCCGACACTCAGCTTGGAAGACCCCACAACGCCGTGCCCCCATAACGAGGGGCTATCGGTAACAGTTCCGAGCACGGTAGCCGCGCTGTGCCGGGGTGATTTTGACTTCGCACCGGGCTCAGCGCATCTGGTGGGAGCAGTCAGCCCGCAATATGACCTGCATGGCAACATCTTTGTATTCGACTCTTGGGGAACCGGCCAAGGCCAGAACGCGATCTATACCGCCGACTCGAATACGGCGACTCCCGACAAAGTCATCGTCAAGTTTGTCCCCGGAGTGCAGGCTAGTTTTGTCACGACCCCCCCCGGTCTGAAGTTGAATATCGATGGGCGCGATAACTGGCCGGGATACAACTTTACCTGGGCCTCGGGCAGCACTCATCAGCTTTCGGCTCCGGCCGAGCAGTTCGACTCGCAAGGTCGCAAGTTCACGTTTCGGAGCTGGTCGAATGCCGGGCCTCCCGGCCAGACTCTTACAGTGGATGCAGGCGTGAGTGCGAACGTTCGCCTGATTGCCAACTACGATGGGCTGGGCCGCGTGGTGGTTCAAACCTCCCCGGGGGCTCTGAAAATCCAAGTGGATGGGGCCGATTGTCCTACGCCGTGTACTTTCGATCGAGTCGCCGGAACCTCCTTGCGGGTTACCGCTCCGAGCTCAATCGCTTTAGATGACGACACCCGGCTCGAGTTCAGCAACTGGTCGGACGGAGGTGGCGTGGATCACCAATATACGCTTACTTTGGAGTCGCGCCTTTTGACCGCCACTTACAGCCCTGCCTACCGCTTGACGGCCTCGTCCGATCCGGGCAACTCAGCGAAGTATACCTTCGATCCAGCCACGCCCGACATGTTCTATCCGGCCGCTACTCAGGTGAATGTCACCGCGCAGGCGGAACCAGGCTTTAAATTCCGTAGATGGGCCGGGGATCTCACTGGAACTTTCCGAGTGGGCACCCTGGTGATGTCTAGTCCGCACTCCGTCGTTGCGCTGTTGGACCGCGTTCCCTACATTGCTCCCGCAGGTGTCCGGAATGCAGCAGACGACACTCCTGACGGTGCAGTTGCGCCTGGTTCATTGATCGCGATCGCAGGCGAGAGTCTGGCAGCACGCGAGGAAACCGGGAGAGTTAACCCGCTGGCGCAAAGCATTGCCGGCGTTACCGTGACGGTTTCCGACCGCCTTCTGCCGCTGGTCTCAGTGGCGCCCCAACAACTGATCGCACAACTTCCGTCGGACCTCCCGGACGGCGATTATACGCTGCAGGTCCATTCGGCCGGCCAGCCCGATGTCACAGGCAGCTTCAAGATAGCGCGCAATGCCCCTGGTCTATTCAACTCAAACGCTACTCACCAAGACGGGACGGTGATCACTCTCGACAGCCCCGCCAGACGGGGTGAGATGGTGACAGTTCTAGGCACCGGTTTTGGGCCCTATACGGCGCGAGTAATTGACGGGTTTTTCCCCTTCGAGCCACCGCCCGCGATCGCTGACTCCGTTCAACTTTGGGTAGGGGACCTTTCTGTAACCCCGGCCTGGTCCGGCGCTGCACCGGGGTACACAGGTCTCACAGCGACTCGTTTCAGAATCACCGATGAGATGCCAGGAAGCGCCAATATCGCACTTAGGGTTACCGTCAACGGCAAAGCAAGCAATACCGTATTAGTTCCCATAGAATAGCCGAACAGCAACTCACGATCGCGCCGCTGCACCCACGATCAGAGCTACTAAGTTCCAGGCAATCACGGCGGCAAACAAGACGTTGATGCGCGTCAGCGTCCGCGCCCGGCCCATGCGCCAGCAATAGACACCCAATAAGACCGCCACAGCCTTCACCAGCATCAACCCAACAACCCCGCTGGGGCTACAGGCCAGAATCGCCCGAATAATCGGATTGCCTTCTTTCACCCCAGTCATTAAGAAGGCGATTGTGGTCAGGAAATCCAGGGCCTGAAGGTATGTGTATTGGACCAAGAGTTGATTCATGAGTAAGCCGAAACCCTAACTTACACTATCCTCGGGACATTCACTAGGCTCGCTGTACTGGTTAAATTACTTAGCACCGTTGGGAATATCTCTGGTACAACGTATGCCCTGAACTAAGCGGTTCGGCTAATTGGTTGAGGATGGAATCCGCCGTATCCTGAGGCTGTATCTGTGTGTCCGGGCTTCACTTGAGTTCAACTCACCGTCGTATTTGCGCAGTCGCTTTCTTCCTGCTCTCCCTGGCCCCTTCCGCCTACTTGGCGTACCACTGGCGCGCCATGCCTCACCTCGGCTTCTATCACGATGATGGAATCTATTGGATCGGAGCCAAATCGCTGGCCCAGGGCCACGGTTACAGGATTCTCAGCAGTCCCGGGCAGCCATACCAAACTACGTACCCGCCCCTCTTCCCTGCCCTGCTTGCCTTGGCATGGCTGTGGAATCCGTCTTTCCCTGCCAATCTCCCGATAGCCACGCTGCTGGCCTGGCTCGCATTACCGGCTTACCTACTGCTGGTGCGCGCACTTCTAAAACAGTACGCCTTCTCGCCTACCGAGCGGACCATCTTATGTCTGATCGCGGGCCTAAACCCGTTCTGCGCTCTGCTCAGCTTCTCCCTAATGCCTGAGCTCCTGTTCACCTCATTGCTGTTGTTAAGCCTAATATTGGCCGAGCGCCGCACGTCTTTAACCGGAATCGGCCTCGCCGGAGTGGTGGCCGGCTTGGCTTATCTCACGCGCGCCGCCGCATTGCCACTCCTGGTCACCGTGCCGCTAGCCCTCGTACTCCGCAACAAGTACAAGCAGGCTGTTGTCTTCGCCTTGGCCATGTTCCCCGCTATTGCCGGTTGGCAGTTCTGGACCCGCAGTCACCTATCGCCATCGCATGACCTGGTGACTTTGTATTACACCAACTATCTGGCTTTCTGGCTCGACAACATCAGCCTGGCGGCTCTGCCCAGTCTTGTCTGGCACAACCTGGACGCGTTCCTGATAGCCACCGGCAAGCTGCTACTCTTTGACCTGGGGCCGATTGGGTCCAAACACATCGAACGCGTGGTAGCCATTGCCGCCATCGCCGGCATGGTTCGTCTGGCCCGCCGCACCGGGCATCTTCAGTATCCGTTCGCCGCTCTTGCATACTCGGCCATGCTGTTGATCTGGCACTACCAACCCGACCAGCGCTTCGTCTTTCCACTCTACCCTCTGCTCCTGGCCGGGTTCTGGATCGAGGCACGCAACATGCTGCACGCACTCAAGACCTCTTGGGACAAGCGCGGCTCCGAGCGTTTCGCATCCGTGATCGGGTCAGTCGCATTCACGGTGTTCGCGGGATTTTTCCTCTTCACGCATTTCTTTGGACTATTCCGGTTGATCCCGGATCTGATGGGCGCGTACCAGTCCGACCTCGACCACCGCCGCCCCGCCTACCAGTGGATTGCCAAACAGTTGCGCGGTTCCGCCAAGGTGTTTGCCTACGACGATCCACTGCTCTTTCTATACACAGGCCATGAATCTTGCAATCTTCCGCTACCGCCGAAGCTTTTCTACTACGATGATGCGGCCATCGGGCGGCTGGTGGACACCATACCCGACTTCGCGCGGCAGCAGCGCTTGGACTACCTGCTCGTCACCTCTACCGATTTTTACCGTGATCTCCATGAGGGCGGCTTTCATCAGCTAGCGGCGGCCGTTCAAAGCAATCCACGCGTCGAGCGCACCTTCTCCTCACCCACCGCCTCGATATACCGGCTGCTTCCCTAAACCGCTACAATCGTGACCATGCGCTCTTCGCACGGCCCGGCTAGACTTCTGTGTCTGTTTGCACTGACTGTAGCTCTGTTCTGTCCGGCAGCGCGCGCCGAGAAGAAACCCATCACCCTCGACACCGTCAGCCAGGGTGGCCGTGGCGCATTCGACCCAGGAGGCACGCCGAACTGGGCGCCGGACGGCAAGCGTTTCGCCTACTTCAAGGGCAAGCAGGTCATGCTGTACGACGTACCTGCCAAAACGGAACGTGAGCTCCTGACGCTGGGCCCGCTGCAGGCCGCCGCCACCAAGGTTCCGGAACCGGAGCGCTTCGAATGGCAGAACCGCCGCGTGCGTCAAGACTCGCTGCAATGGTCCGCCGATGGCAAGCACGTGCTGATCGCGACCGAGGGCGACATCTTCCTTTGGCACAGGGATACCGCCAAATGGGATCAGCTTACCGCCACGCCGGTCGCCGAAGCCGACCCCAAGCTCTCGCCCGACGGCAAGCGAGTGGCTTTCCGGCGCGAGCATGATCTCTACACGCTCGAAATCGCTTCGCGCAAGACCACCCGGCTTACCAGTGACGGCCGGCCCACCCTGCTGAATGCAGAGCTGGATTGGGTGTACCCCGAGGAGCTTGACCTCGGAACGGCATATTGGTGGTCCCCCGATTCCAAACGAATTGCCTACATGCAGTTCGATACCAGTCACGAGATGCAATACCCCCAGGTGGATCTGCGAGGACTGCGTGGGACGCTCGAACTGGAGCGCTACCCCCAAGCCGGAACACCGAATGCCGATGTCCGGCTCGGAGTTGTGCCCGCCGAGGGAGGCGCCACCCGCTGGCTGGACTTAGGCGAAACCCGCGATCACCTGCTCGCCCGGGTGCACTGGCGGCCCGACTCGTCCGGCATCGCCGTCCACCGTTTGAACCGGGTTCAGAACGAACTTCATCTCTTGTTAGCAGACCCCGCCGATGGAGTCGCGCGTACCTTGCTGCACGAAAGGGATCCAGCCTGGATCAACATCACCGATCAGTTCCGCTATCTACCCTCGGGGAAGTTCCTGTGGTCTAGCGAACGGGACGGGTTCCGCCACCTGTACCTCTACTCGGCCGATGGCAAGCAGCTTTCGCGAGTGACCGAGGGCAGTTGGGAAGTTTCAGATGTAGTGGGCGTGGACGAAGCTGCATCGCGCGCCTACTATGTCTCAACGGAGGCCAGCCCCTTGGAGCGCCAGCTCTATACCATTAACCTGGACGGGACCAACAAGCAGCGCCTGACGCAAGCTGCCGGTACGCACGCCATTTCGATGAGTCCCTCTCACCAGTTCTACCTCGACACGCATTCCAGCCTGACATCCCCGTCCCGCAAGACCCTGCATAAGGCCGATGGCGCCGAAGTGGCCGTTTACCGCGAAGCGGATCACAAACTCTCGGATGAATACAATCTGCTTCCCACCGAAATCGTGCAGCTCAAAGCCTCCGATGGAACGCCGCTCTATGCACGCTTGGTCAAGCCAGCCGGTTTTCGCGCTGGTCAGAAATATC
>JBBSHP010000103.1:0-9770 GCA_038232555.1 Bryobacterales bacterium | reverse complement strand
GTGGAGGACAACCCTGCCGACGTTCGTTTAACCGAGGAAGCGCTAAAAGAGGGCCAAGTACCAGTTTCCCTTAGCGTAGCTTCCGATGGCGTGGAAGCGGTGGATTTTCTCTACCGTAGAGGGAAGTACAGCCAAGCGCCGCGGCCCGATCTAATTCTATTAGACCTGAACATGCCTCGCAAGAGCGGACGCGAGGTGCTGTCCGAGATCAAGAGCGATCCCGACCTGAAGCGCATCCCGGTCCTGGTAATGACAACATCTACAGCCGAGCAGGACATCGCAAAAGCCTATAACCTGAATGCAAACTGTTATATAGCGAAACCCATGGAACTCGCGGGATTGATCGATATCATTCGGTCTATCGAGGAGTTCTGGCTGACCCGCGCTTCTCTTCCTCCTAATCCCGAAACTTGACGCCTATGGCGACCACAGTCTGGCACGGACATCTCACTTTTGGACTGGTTTCTATTCCAGTCCGGCTATACAAGGCAGCTCGAAGCGAGAAGATTCGCTTCAATCACTTGTATCGCCAGCCCTCACCCAAACCAGAGGCGGCTCATGTTCAGCCTGCGAAGCCGGAACCAGAGCAAGCGATCCAGCAAGGGCGCGCCTTGGCGGCGGCCGCGGTCCCATCCCCGGCAGACGCACAGCAGTACAGCCGGGTACGCCAGAATCTTTACGCGCCGCCGGCTTCGAGTACGAGAAGAACCGGTATGTGGTCATCGAGGACGAAGATCTTAAAAAGATCACCCCGCAAACCACGACTGAGATGGAAATCCTGGAGTTCGTTAAATTGGAGGAGATCGATCCGGTACATTTCGAGACATCGTATTATGTGGCCCCCGATGAGGCTGGTGAGAAGGCCTACGCTCTGCTGTTTGAAGCTATGCGCGAAACCCAGTTCGTGGCGTTAGCCGAGCTCGCCATGCATCGTAAGGAGCACGTGATGGTTCTGCGCCCGGGCAAGCATGGTCTGCTGGCGCATACCATGTTCTACAGTGAAGAGATTCGGCAGGATCAGGAACATCAGGCCCAGACCAGCTTAGTCGTCGGCAAAGAGTTGCAGATGGCAAAACTGCTGGTCGAGTCCCTGGCCGCTTCGTTTGACGCAGGTAAGTACAAGGACAAGTACCGCGAGAAGCTACAAGCGGTGATTGATGCCAAAGTGCAAGGACGGCCAGTCGCGCTGACCCAGGCAGCCTCGAAACCCGCACAGGTCGTGGACATCCTGCAGGCGTTAGAGAAGAGTCTGCAGTTGGTTCGTAAGCCTCCCGGACATACCACTTCCACTCTGGGTCACCCCGCCACGCAACGCAAGACAAAGCAGCGCCCGGCGCGCGGTTGACACCAACAGAATTCGCGTGAGCTGGCTTGTAAACCGAAAAACCAAATTCTACGTAAAGCTTATAACGAAGCTTGACGATATGAAACCGATAAGAGCCTCGCAAACGCAAGCTCAGGGAGAAAGTTAAGGTGGTACTTAAATTGCTAACAAGTTGTGGTATGATCTCGGAAGCTGAGTTGAAGCGCTCTCCTGGTAACCGGCTCGCTCGTGAGCTAAGTTCCCAGGAAAATTACACTTCAGTCATCTTTTGAAACGCGTGAACCTTTATCAGGAAGCACGCGTCTAAAGACCTTGAACCGGCCCAAATAAGAAGTAAATAGATTAAAAAGGAGCAAACCCATGACGAAGACCGAACTGAACAAATACAAAGAAGTCCTGGAAACAAAACAGGCTGAACTAGCGAAAGTCCTCAGGAACCGTGATGGAATCACGATTGAGAAAAGCCCTGATGCGCTGGACGAAGTCCAGAATGCAGCAGAGCGGGAGTTGGCGATCCGAAACCTGGATCGGGAATCCCAGCTTCTGCGAAGCGTTCGCGCTGCTCTAGCGCGGATTGGTGAGGGCACCTTCGGCGTGTGCCTGCACTGTGAAGAAGATATTAGCCCCAAGCGGTTGAACGCCGTTCCGTGGGCGGGCTATTGCATTCAGTGCCAGGAGATTGCGGACCGGCACCAGGATGAAGGCACGGAGAGCTTCGACGATCTGCTTGTAAACGCCGCGTAGAAACGGCATCACAGATTTTCCAGGCTGTTGTCTGGTCTTCATCCATGGTTTCCTCGAAGGCGCGGGTTTCAAGCTCGCGCCTTTGCTTTGCCTCAACCCAGTTAGGCGCAGATTGCGATACCACTAATCATCCGGCCCGCCTCTTCGCGATCTCTCCGGTAAGAATGATAAAGATCGTCACTGCAGCATGTACAAACGCCGGCCGCGCTGATTCGACTTGCCAGGAGCCCAGCTTCCAATAGTTGTCGACGGTTCGCCTCCGCCAAATCAACTCGCGTGCGACTGGTCAGATTTTCCCTCTCCGGAAATTGTCGCCTGAATTGAAGGGCTACCTCCGGCCCGACTTCAAAACAGCACTCACCGATTCCTGGACCAATTACCGCCCGTAGATTTTCGGGGCTGCATCCGTATTCTTGCTCCAGAGCGCGAACCGTGGCGACGCAAATACCGGACACTGTGCCTTTCCAACCCGCATGCACGGCTCCCACGGCCCGGGTTGCCACATCGGCGAGAAGAATCGGCATGCAATCGGCCGTCTTAACCGACACGAAAGTACCGGGTCGGTTCGAAATCAATGCGTCACCTTTACCCAAAACTCCGGTTCGATGCCCGGTAACAACCACCTGGTTGGAATGCACCTGTCGAACGGACGTTAGGCCACTCCCGGAAGGCCATCCCGCTGCGAGGCGCGTGCCAAAGCCGTGTTCTAGCCAAGGCAGTTCTTCGAAAATACTGCAGCGTAGAACCTGGTCTCGATCGAGGCGGAACATGCTGTCAGCGTGTAGCTAAAAACTCGGAGATTACAGCCCGGGTCGGTATCGACGATTGCGCGCCCACGCGCAGGACGGAAATAGCGGCTGCGGCATTCGCGAAGCGCAGCGCGGTTTCAAGCGGCAATTCCTCCGCTAAGGCAACCGCCAAACCGGCGTTAAATGTGTCGCCCGCCGCAGTGGTGTCTTTGGCCTCTACTCGAAATCCAGGACTCACGAGCGCCCGCTCCCCGTCGAAGTAGAAGCAGCCTTGTTCGCCCATTTTGAGAACAATGCGTTTAGGACCCCGGCCGCGTAAGGACTTTGCGATAGGCAAAGCATCTTCCATGGCCAGCCGGGCAGGAGGCAGTCCTAAAAGCGCCAACGCTTCTGTCTCGTTCGGGGTCAGGATGTCGACCTCCGCCAACGTCCCAACGTCAAGAGCTTGGGCGGGAGCGGGATCCAGCATCGTCTCGACGCCTTCCGTCCTCGCGAGCCGCAAAGCCGCACCGACGGTGTCCAGCGGGGACTCGAGCTGAAACAAAGCGAATCGCGCCCCTCGAAAGGCGGACCGCATCGCCGGAACATCGTCCGGCAGCAAGGCATGATTGGCCCCTGGCGAGACGACAATGGAGTTCTGCCCGGCACTGTCCACCCAAATAAACGCCACTCCGGTCGGTTGGTTCGGAGTCGTATGAACCTCTTCCACGTTCACACCGGCCGCAGCGAGGCTGGCCTTCAACTGAGCGCCAAACACGTCGCTGCCGACCCGCCCGATCATGTGGGTCTGAATCGAATTTCCCCCTAGTTTGCCCGCGGCGCAAGCTTGGTTGGCGCCTTTACCACCGGGCAGCATTTGGAAACCGTGCCCCAGGACAGTCTCGCCTGCCGCAGGCAGACGGTCCACCGGGACAACGAAATCCATGTTCAGGCTGCCTACGATGGTGATGCGCGGCATACTTCCCATCCGACGTGAATTTAAATCAGCGGGCGAGATCGATACCGAAGCGCTTCAACTCTTCGGCGTAGTAGCGCTTCTGGAGAAGATCCCATTCTTCGCTACCCTCCGGGATGTCTTTCTTTTGCGACCGGACCTTGAGTCGCGACGCCCGGTCGACTTTGTCTTCGATGGCCAGCAGTTCCGTCATGGCTTTCACGATTTCCAAACGGACGTCATTCGAATCTCTCTTAACGCGAAACGAGCGTTCTTTGCGGATAGCCGTAATCAGCTTGTGCGCAATGTCGTTGATCTTGTCGCGCGACAGTTTCATGCTGTCGCCAGTGTCGCGTCCCGAGGCCCGGATCACTTTCCGTTGCGAGATCATGGTGTTTTTGATCCGCCGGAACATGTCCTGATAGCTGACGCCCTCGCGCCGCATATATTCGCTATACTGCTCCAGAACTTCCCTAACCTCGTCATTCAGACGGTCTTCCAGCATCAATTCTTCCTGGATGATGCCGTTGATCAATTCAGAAGCGAAATCCGGGTCGGCTACTTCGAAAGCGTATGGAGTCAGTTTTCTAACGAGTTGCCGCGACAAATACCCAATAAATTCTCTAGCGAGCAGCATGCCTGGGCGGTAGGCTCCTCGCGAAACGTAGTTTATGCATTAAATGCGCGCAGGAGTTCAGATGCCGGATACCTGGACGGAGAGGGAGCGGCTCCGGGGGCCGTCAAATTCGGCGAAGATAATGCTTTGCCAGGTACCTAGCAGGACGGTAGCATTGCGAACCTGCAGGCACAGTGTCTGTCCCATCAGCATGCCGCGCATGTGCGAATCCGCGTTCCGCCGCTCACAATCTGAATACTCCGGGTCATTGTGCCGATAATACTGTTCCCTTTGAACAATCTGCTCGAAGAAACTTTTCACGTCGTGAATCAACGCGTCCTGCCATTCGTTAATGAAAACCGAGGAGGTGGTATGGAGCGATTGCAGGTGAACGATACCGTCGTGAACTCCGCTCTTACGAACGATCTCGTTGATCCGCTCGGTGATATTGAGAAGTTGCAGACGGTCGTTCGTTATCCAGTCAATAATGCGGTTAAATACTTTATACCCTGCTAGCGTGATCTGCTGTGCAGACGCCGGTTCTGATTCACGATCGGCCTCGAGGATCTGAATTTTAGATGTGCTCATCAATCTGTGCCCCTCTGAAATGAGATACACGCGCCGAACGTTTGGATCGAAGAAAAAGAATTCGGCAACTAATCGATTATAGCAGCAGGGTTGGGCCCCTGATATACTGGAAAGCGAAGACCTCGGAGGAAAGATTCACGTGACAGCGATGCGACGGCTGCCGGCCTTGTTGGCTATTTGCTCCGTCCTCATTGTTGGCACTGTCTCCATCCTTCCAGGGCACGCCCACCACGGCCAGGAAACCGGCACTTGCGGGGTCTGCTCCTCGGGGCACCTTCCCTGCTTGCAATCGTCGGGCATCATCCAGCTTCACGTTCGAACCAGGATCGTTTGGCAGCATGCCTCGCACGACATCGAGCCACAGCTCCAGGTTGCCAGTGTCCACCGCTCCCCTCGTGCTCCCCCTGTCTAAATTCCTCCAAAGCTTTTAGCCTAGCTGGCCCAGCCTTCTAATCCTCCAGTTCTTTCCAGAAAATACAGGAGTTTTCCTATGCGAATGAATGTCGCGATCGCATCCATCGCGGTGCTTACTTTCAGGGCGTGCCCAGGGACCGCGGTTGCTCAAGATTCCGCGGAGCTTTTAACGCGGATGAAGGAAATGGAAGCCCGCATTAAATCTCTCGAAGCGGAGGTCCAGGCCCTCAAAGGCCAGCCTCCTGCGCCGCCCGTTGCGCAAGTTCCGGCCATCCAGTCCCCTCTGCCTCCTGAAGCGGCGGTGGCCGCAGCGGCTGCGGAGCCGGCCCAAGTGGCGCTAGGAGGGGCCGGCGGCGCTGCGGCAAAAGCTCTGAATCCGGACATCGCCGTGATCGGCGACTTTCTGGGCGCGGTTGGGAATGGAGCCAACCGGCCCACTCCATCGTTCGAGATGCATGAAAGTGAAGCGGCTTTCCAGGCGATTCTCGATCCTTACGCGCGGGCCGACTTCTTCATCAGCTTCGGCGAACGCGGCGTCAATCTCGAAGAAGGCTATCTCACTTTCCCGGCCTTGCGCGGCGGCCTCAATCTGCGCGTCGGCAAAATGCGTGCGGCCTTCGGCAAAGTGAACACTCTGCATAACCATGTGCTGCCGTGGACGGATCGCCCGCTGGTGACACAAAACCTGGTGGGCGGCGAGGACGGAATCAATGACGCTGGAATGGCCCTGAGCCGACCGATCTCAGTTACTGTTCCCATCCATTTCAACTATACCCGCCTTGATGAAGCCCATAAAGCATTTACCAGAACCCATTGAAAACGCATCGTCTTGCCGGTGTCTCTCGGCGGTCCTAATGACGTGAATTTCCTTCGTGAAGCGCTCGGCATGCTGCCGCATAGCGAGAAATTAGAAGTCTACCCGGAGCCCCACCTGCCCGGTGCGGTTCCCCGCGTTCTCGGCCGACTGCACCTGATGTCAACCGCCCGAAAGACGGGCTATTGGTCATGGTGACCGGCGAGAGAAAATTGGGATGGTTGGCCAGATTGGTGAAGGTGCCTTCCAGGCGTAGGCGCAGCCGCTCCGTCACCGGGAAAGTTTTCGCCAAACCCGCGGAAGATCGCGACAGTGCCAGGACCTCCCAGGATCCCCGCACCGGCGTTTCCAAACCGGCCTGCTCCCACCGGCACCGGACGAAAGGCGCTTGCATCCCAATAGTGGTCGCGCGTGGGATGGTCGAGGTTGCCGTTTCCGATGCGATCGGGACGAGCCAGACCGCCGCGAGGACCCAGGCCGGTATTGGACTGATCCAAGCCGAATCCAATGATGGGCGTCACATAAGGTCCGGTTTCGAGCATAGTGATGGTGCTCAGCTCCCATCCACCGGCAATCAGGTTAGGCAAGGCGCTCCAGCGTGCTCCAAAGCGCCGGCCTTTCCCAAACGGCAGAGGAAATAGACCCGTAAGAAGAAAGCGCTGGCGGCGCGCTCCGGGTAGATTGCCTCGATCGTACCGTGGGTTGTAGCGGTCCGTCAGCAGGCGTTGGTAGAAGTCCGGCGGGAATACCGCGGGCTGCGGCGGCGGATCGCCCATCGCGCCTATGTTCTTGGAGAGTACATAACTCGCCTGGAAAAAGAAATCGCTACGGAAGCGATGGGAGGCTTCGAGCTGCAGCCCCTCATAACTTGAGAACCCCAGGTTTTCGAGCGAGACCACGACGAACCAGGCTGGATATGGCAGCCGTTGCAGTCTCAGTGGAACGGTGCTGGCCGGGACCTGATTTAGATTCACACGGACCGGCATTCCTGTCGCGTGCGATCCAATGTAACTGGCGCGCAGCAGAGTTTTTGCCGGCAGTTCACGCTCGATTGTGAGGTTCCACTGGTACACGCGCGGATCTTTCAGATTCGGATCGTTGCCGTCAAAGAAATTCTCGCCACCGGCGATGATCTCACCCGGTCCGCCTGGTGAGATCCGGGGCAATGTGAAAAGCGGTTCGCCATCAGGAGCCTGATTATTAAACGTCCGCACATCGGAAGAGTGAATGCCCGTCAACTCGTAAGCGGTACCGCCCAGCATCATTTGCGTGTAGATACCGGCGCCACCTCGAATAACGGTCTTATGAGATTGAGATGGCTGCCACGCGAATCCGAGCCGCGGGTCCCAGTCGCCGTAATACGTCTTCCGCAACGTATTCGGCAGTCCGGCCTGCGAAGCTGTCAGTATCCTGGTGCATGGAATGGTCGCCCTGAATCCAGGGCACGCGTTGATTCCCGCGAGAAATCCCGGCGCCGGCGGCAGCGTATGGTCCGGAATGATCACGTCGCCAGTGGAACGTTGAAAGTTCGTGATGTTGCCGTTCTCTTCGTGCATGGGCGGGTGCAGTTCCCAGCGCAAGCCGAAGCTGAGCGTAAGACGGCGGCTTACTTTCCAGTCGTCCTGCGCGAAGAAGCTGAAGTGTGTCGCGGCCTCGCTAAGATTTGGCCCGAGGGCTGCGTAATACGAAAATGCGGGTAGGCCCAGGAGCAAATCGGAAAATGCATTCCCGCTGAACGTGTTGCTGGCAAATTCGAGACCTCCGAAATCATCCGCGCCGTCCCCATTGTGCAGAGTGTCGATATAGGAGATGCGGCGCACTTCGGCCCCGAATTTCATGCTGTGGCGTCCCTTGCTCCAGCTCAAAGCATCGGAATATTGGTATGTTTTCGAACGCGCATGCGTATCGCGCCCCTTGAATGTGCCGTCGAACCCGGTGCCGTCGCTGAAATCGATGGAAGGGAAGCCGCCGCTGTTCCCTACGTTGGTCAGATCCAGCCCTTGCAGACCCAAAGTGGAGATCACCTGCTTTCCCCCGAGCGGGTAAATCTCGTCCTGCCGGAAATGCGTCACACCAAATCGCGCTTCATTGGAAAGGTTGGGCTGAATCGCGAACGTGTGCGCGGCGATGAATGCGTGGGTCCGGCTGGGAAACTTGTCCTAAGGTAGAATGCCCCAGACACCGGGATATTGGGCAGAGTTGAAACTCCATCGGCCAAATAGCTGCTGGCGCGCCCCGATCATCTGATCCAGGCGGAGATTGAACAAATCCGCGTAGGTGTTCTGCGGCGTGAGCCTGCGGTAGTTTTGGTTGACGCCTGAATAGTTCGGCAGCGGAATATAGTGTGCCAGCGGAGAGCGGGCCACAGGATTGATGCGGTCGTCGGGAATCCTATTGCGCGGGAACGGAGCGCCTGTGGAAGGATCGACGGCAGACCCTCCCGGTAAGCCGTTCAAATCGCCAGCGCGCATCGCGGCCGTCGGAACCGAAAACTGTTGCAGCACGGTATTCGGCTTGCGGCTGCCTTCGTAATCCACAAAGAAGAACGTGCGATTCATTCCGCGATAGAAGTGCGGCAACACGACAGGGCCACTGAAAGTACCGCCGAAAGTGTTGAACACTTTCGCTTGTTTGGTCAGAGCCCCATAAGTCTTCGCATCCAGCGCCGCGTTCTGGTGATACCACAACAGGCTCCCGTGCGGGATATTCGTGCCCGACTTCGTGACGATCGTCACGTCGTTTACTTGCCCGAATTCGGCTTTGTTGCCGATCGAACTTACGCGGAATTCGGAAAGGGCCTCGGGAGAAAGGACATCCGACGAGCGGTACAGCAAGCCAATCGCTCCACCTCCCCGCGCATTCAAAGTCGATATGCCATCCACGGTGAATTCCGTTTGAGCGGGCATGCCCCCTGCAATCGAGATTCGGCCCCGATCGTCCTGCTGCACGCCGGGGAAGATCAGGATGGCCGGCAGCGGGCTTGCCGTTAACGCCCTAAAATTCGCCGGTAGCCGCGTGATTTGCTCGAAAGTCTTAGAATCCGAAAGTGTGCCGTTTTCCGAATTAACTACGGGCACGGACGCGACCACCACGGCCGAATCTGTCCGCGACGCGATCTGGAGCGCGAAGTCGGCCCGCAGCATCCCGCGTGCCGATAGGCGCAGATCGGTCACTACAGCGGTCGCAAATCCGGCCTGGTCGACGGTTATCTGATAGCGGCCAGGGCGCACGTTCAGAAATTCGTAAAGCCCCAGCTCATTTGAGGCGGCCGTCGAGATCGTGTTCTCATCGAGCTCGGTCAACCTAAGCTTGGCGTCTGCCACCGCCGCGCCGGATGGATCGCTGACACTGCCTAGAACGGTGCCGAACGTGGATTGTGCGCGCGCACCAGGGCACAGCGCCACCAAACACACGAGTATACACGCGGATGTTTTCATATGCACGCTCCTATTTCAGAAATCTCTCAAACACCCAGATCTCGGCTCTGTTCTTCACATTCGTGAAGGCAATCGTTTTCCCGTCGCGATTCAGTCGCAACGATTGCACGCGCATCGGCGGGAACTCTATCTTTGCCGGCGGACGGCCGT
>JBBSHP010000102.1:0-9846 GCA_038232555.1 Bryobacterales bacterium | reverse complement strand
CGACCCCGGCAGCCGCCAGAATGCGGGTGCCGGGCACCACTAACTCCGTGCGCAGCACAACCTTACAATCCACAGCGCGTAGAACGCGAGATAGAACCCGAGATAGAACGGTGCTTGCACGGCCGTGTTCTATCACGCGTTCTATTCGGTGCACGCTTTTGCCTTCGGCTTTCCGTTCAATAACGTGCCGAACAGCTCGTAATTGAACTTTAGTAAATAGGTTCCAAACTCGCCGGCACTTGCGCATTTGGGCATCGTGTCTGGACACACATGCGTGATTACGGCCGAGTCGCCAGTGCGCTTCCATTGTTCGAAAAGGACTTCGTGATCCCGGCCAGAAAAAGCATAACGGTCCTCACGGAATTGGATCAGCTTTTGTTGATTGAACCTCTTCAGGTCCTTCGTCTCGTATGCGTTCCGGTCCTGAAAGTAGGCGATGAGTCGCGTGGCGAGTGGATCGACCGGAATGTTTGTGCGATTCAGTATCATGCGCTCAAATAGCCGTCGCGATGGTTCAAACTGATCGGGAAAACAGGAAACATAGAGCAACCGGAACCGATTCAGTTGGGCGAACAGACCCCGGTATTCCTGCAGGTGCTGCTCAAAACGTGAGGTGCTGTGCTGGCCCTCGTCGATGTAGCAAAAGTGAGGCAATACCGTTGAGCTGCTTGCACCGGTCTCGGTGAAAATGGGGAGCTTGTCTACAAAGTGCCGATCTGTGGTCGTGCCATTTTCCGGCGAGCGATAACGCTTCACGGGAAGATGCTTTTCCGTCAATTTCAGCTCATGGCAGAAGAACGACGTCTTTTCGCGTTCGGTTGCAAGAAAGCGATGGCTGCGATTCTGAAGCACGAAGTCCAGGCTCATCAATCGGTTCTTGATTGTGAACACCTCGTGTTGCCGGCGATTGCGGTTATCTGCCTCCCCAAGCGCTTCATAAACGAGCTTCGAAGCAATGTGGTGCAGGACCCGGTCTCCTCGGAACGCGCTGGGTTTTGCGTGTTTGTTTGTGGTCGTTTTATCAATGAAGTTTGCATCCATCTGACCGCGCCCCTTGCCGATAAAGAACAGGAATTGACGACGGAGAAAGTACCCGCTGTGGAGCGCTGCGAGGCAGAGAAACTCCGCTTCGCGGTCCGTGTACCCCAGCTTCTTCAGATTGCTGATGCGCTCTTCGTTCGTCACAGCGATGCCTATAGGGAGATCAATCCTGCCACGATTTCCGGGTCCTGGATAGCGGGGCTTCCCGCAGCACTGTTGGGTGCATAGATCTTCAAACCCGCCGCATGTTTCGCCTGTACTTGGGAGCTCTTGTAATCGCCGGTCACCAGCTCCAAATCGACCTTATTCATTTCCTGATCGCGCGTCTCATATTCAATTCGGAGGTCGGGAAAGACGATCCGACCGGAAACCACTTTGAGGCCGTGCTGCTCGGCAATCTCTTGCTTTCTGGCCGCGTAATCCGGATCGGAGGGGTCCTTCTCTTTGTTGAGTTCCGAGAAGATTTCCTTCTTCAGTTCGAAGTCCAGAACCACGCGTTGAACTGCGCCGCCCTCCCGCTCAATCCTGGCCTCTTCCACTTGGTACATGCGGTAGATTCCGACATCATGTTTCACTTCGGCGGGCTTCACGAAACCGGCATGGTACTGCTGCTTTGGCGCATTCCCAGGCTTCTGTTTTTCCGCTTTCCGAAGATAGTTCCGGCCCTGCTGCGTAAGCACTATGACTTTGTAGTCCAGCCCAGATTTCGAGTGCTGCACGGTGCGTCGCTCAGCCAGCCCGCGTTCAGAAACGGCGCGGATATCCTGCTGGAATCGGCTAAAGCTGCCACCGTATTGGTGCTGGATAACGTCCTCCGCTTTTACAGTGCGGAAGCTTCCAACCTGAGCTAAAAGTGCCTTCTGATCCGGGCTCAATCCGCCTTCGCGATCGCGAAGGCGATTCTCACGAGCCACGGGTGAGTGACTGCGACCGTCGCGCGGTTCAAGCCGTTGAAATCCTGCCTTTTCGAGTGCGCGCCGGAGCGTGGAATCATCCCGGCCGGCATCATATTGGACGCCTTTCCGTTTCTGAAGACCCTGCGCCGTATATTCACGTCCGACGCTGGAGCCTTTGATCGTTTTGTTTTGGAACCGATACGAGATTCCGTTCAATCGACCGCTCGATTGAATACTTGGAATCACCACAACGCTTTGCTTTTCAAGGCGTTCGATAAACTGGGACAACGTTGGCTTGTCGTTTGCCGCCTGGTCAATTATGGTCGCCAACTCAGCAACGGAATCGTCGGCACTGATGCCGATACCGGCGCGGCCTTTCTCACGGCGCTCATCGTCTGGAGTGCTCGATGCGTTACCACCTCCTCTGCTTTCTGCCATAGTGGCGCGAGTGGAGTGGGTCTCCTCCTTTGAGCGCTGGCCATCATCACGATCAACGGAACGGCTCATTATTATTCGCCCAGGCGTTCGGAAAGCTCGGCAGAAATGCTCGATCCCGTGCGCAATTGCTTTTCTACGTGTGCCAGTTTCCGCCCGGTATCTCTGAGGAACAGCTTGCGGTTAATCACAAGAACGACGGCGAAGAGGTTCAGGAAAGCAAGCAGGGTAAACCAGCCGATTGTGGGTCCATACCGGTGCAGAATGAAAGTTCGGTATGGCGAGAGGAATGTCAGTTCCCCCATCAAGTAGAAGCCACAAGCGAGAGAGAGAATGGAAGCGACAAAGATCGAGCTGGCGATCACGGCTTGACCTCCTGGAACGACTGATCGTCGCGGAAATACGTGATGGTCAGGCCAAGGGGATTGACCGGAATCATGTTGTTCGAGATGGTGTCCTTGAAGACGAACAGGAAGCTGCCGATATACTTCTCGCGGCGGCTTTCGGTGCGGTCCCGGCCGGACAGATACCGCTTTTCAAAATCGACAGTGGCGCGGAAAGGGGGTGTCCGCAGGTCCTGCAGAACGATATTTTGCACATTAACCTCGATCTCTTCGTTCGCGCCCACAATGAAGTTCTCCAGCTCCTTGGTCTTGCGGTTTTGGTCCATGCGCGCCGAAGCCAGCCGCGAATCGAGGAAGAACAACGCCCGCGAGAAATCGTCACGGACACTGGTGCGATTCCGGCTGTAATAGTCATGCACAAACTGAGTGAGGAAGTACTTAATCTCGGGAGCCTGCGGCTTGTACTCCATGCTGTCGTATTCGACGGGTTCGGCGCGCCCGACATCATTAATGCGGATCACAAGCGGTTTGAAGTTCTTGAACATCGCGTACGTTTTGAAGTTCAACATGAGGCCGCCGACCGACACCACTGAGAGGCACAAAACAGCGACTCTGAGGTACATGTTCGTGACCAGCGCGGAGCCGAATTGCTCCATATACTGCCGCTTGGCATCGTTGAAATCCTTGCCTGGCGGCGGAAGAAGCTGAGTAGAACTAGCCATACAATCCCTTACCTCCACCAGCTGATTCCCGGCATGGCGTGGTCGCCAGACTGACCGGAAAAGATGGAAGACACGAGGCTGGGAACTTTGAAAAGGCCCCAGACAAACGCAATGCACATGAAAGCCAAATGGAGAAAAAGACCCGCAAGGATCGCGGCGTCGTAGGGCGGCTTGTGTAAATCGAAGAAGTTCAGAAACAGCTTTCCGTATACGTAGACAAAGGCATTCCCGATTACGGGGTAAAAGGCATACTGAACGAGCGATTTGAGCCATCCCCAGAACATCCACTCCATATGGGGAACAATGAGAAATGGAATAAAGATTGGGCCAACCAGGGCGCACACCCCAACCGCGACAAAGCCGAATGAAATGACCGCAAGGATGGCGGCCTGGGCGAACGCCAAGACGAAAACAATGGCGTAATAGCGAACGACCTGCATAATGTCGAGAATCGACGCTCCGCTAGGCTGGTCCATCTTTTCGTAAACCTCGGCTAACTTCTTGCCCACATCTTCCGTGCTTCGTGCTTCGATTTGCCCAGCCAGATTTGCACCCTGGTTGGTAATCAGACTGTGAAAGCTGATGCCAATTCCTGGCAGCGGGTTGTCGTAGTACACGAGCATTCCATAAGTGAAGGCAATGCTCATTAGAAGCCCGGCAAACTTATCCAGTCGAACGGCAGCTCCAGAGGCGCTGCCGAGGGCAATCTGGCATCCTGTCCAGGCGATCAGGATGAGCGCGAACCCCTTAAAGAGGTTCATACCAAGCGAAGTAAAAAGGTCGGAGTGTGCCGTGAGCAGGTCTGTTGTTGCCTGGGTGATCCAGACGTAATAGCTGTCGCTTGCCATGGGTTTGTTCCGGTTTAGGGCAGTCGATAGGTGGTCAGAACGGTTGTCGCACCCGATAAATGTTGGTCGTCAATCCCTGGGGCCGTTTGCCTGAGCGCGATGTCGTTATTAATGCTCTGGACTTGGGCATCCCGGTGAGCTTTCGTTTCGACCATTTGGTGATCGAGCATCGAGGCCAACAGTTTGTTAGTGTCCTGGTTGTTGCGAACACCGATGATCCCGGCAGCGTTAATCTTGTTGAGAACGCCGAGCTCGGTGTTTAGATAGTCGGAGTCCGAGAGAGAGTCCGCTTCCAGCGTGTCGATTGCGTTTTCGACCGCAGCCGAGTTGCCACGAACCTCACCCAGTTGGTCGAGCGCGTTCACGGTCACCCCATCCGACAATTCGACGGTGGCGTAGTTCCTTCCGATCTGATCTTGTTGAGAGGCGGCGATTGATCCCCAAACTGAGGCATACGTGCTGATAGGAGTTACGGCTCGCTGGTAACCAGTGAGCGCCCCACCTCCACTGTTGAGAGCGGTGATCCACCCGCCCGTGCTGCCGTAGGTGTTGGTGGCGGTTGGAAACCTCCAGGGCGTGAGAAGAGCCTTCCAGCGCGCCTTGGAAGTGATCGTCTTGGCGTTAGTGACCATTTGGTTGTATTGGTTCGTGACCACTTGGTACGTTTTAACGAGCTGGTCGTATTCCTGCTTGAGCTGGGCCAACTCGTCCACGAGCTGGGCGATCGTCCCGGCATCCACGACAGCGAATTGAGAATAGGCAGGGACAATTGCGAGCCCTGCGCACAGAGCGGCGATGACGACTATGTTTTTCATTTGGGTGGTTTTTCCTCTTCTTGGGGTTTCGTGCTGCGCCGGGTCTTGTCCTGAAAAGTGGGGCGCTTCAATGGCTTCTTGCCGCCTTCAGGCAGGCGGTAATTTTTGATTACGTCAGTTGCTCCGTCGAGATGTTTGTTAGGATCTGGCTCACCGGGTCTGAGTTTCTTGTCCTGAGTTTTCGTGCTCGAAGAACAAGCTGAGAAGAACAGGAGACCTAAAATAGTTATTGGTGTGAGGAGAAGACGCGTTAGCGTGCCCCCGTGTCGTAACTTACGTAATCCGTCGGACATCGATTGGCTCCTTTAATCGCGATGTGCGCCTTGGTTCGCCCGGCGAAAGAGCATGGCGGTAGCCGATATCCCCGCCGCAATCACTAGGAGCTGCACCACTTCACGAGTGGTCCAGTCCGTGACTGCTTGTTCTGCCAGGTTGGAGCAAGCAAACATCGCTAACCCGATCGTAAGCAACCCCAGGGACTGATTGCGAGTACTTCTGGTGATGAATGCAAATAGCGTTTTCAATGGGGGTTCCTCACAAATTACCCGGCAATCGATGCCGGTCGTAGGCTGGGAGTGTCAGATCGTCCGTGAGGTAGACCTTGACCCGATGTCCCTCCCGGATCACGAAAGTCGGAAGGATATTCAGGTATCGGTCAAGAATCCGCAACGCCGATTGTGAAAGGCTGGTCGCAACACCCTGGCGGTAGATATCCACCGCACCAGTGTTATAGCCGTAACTTCCTCCGGCCTGCTCGATGCCGGCAATCGCTCCGATTGCCAGGCTCACACCGAACACCTGCATGTAATGGTGATTCACCTGATCACGAAGGCCCGTCTCGCCAATCTGGTTCAATCCCTGAAACTGATCCAGGCTGAGTGAGTAGCCATCCGGCATAATCAGCCGGTGGAAAACTACCGCAAGCCGCTGTTGACCGAGGCTGTTTACCTTTTGGACTTCGCCCAGTGCGCGGCTACCTTGCGGGACAAGGAGCTGTTGGTGATCATGCGAATACACGTTGGTTGTGAGCATGACATTCACCGGTCCGCTAAAGCTGCCGTTAAGCCGGTTGGTCAACACGGTTTCGAGAACTGTTCCTTCAAACAAGCGGTACTTCTTTCCGTCCGCTTGCTGGAGGGCTGGGTCATCGGCCTGTTGTTTGCGCTTCTCCTTAAACGACGGCTCGGTGTCCTGTTCAGTGGCCGCTTGCGGCACTTCGGCGGTTTGACTGGCCGGAGAACCCGTGGCGATCTGGATCTGGGGGACTCCGCTCGACGAAATCACCTGTTGAGGCGATTGCCCGGCCGTGCTCGATTGGGCAGAGATGGATGGCAACGTTGGAACCGGGGGCTTTTGCTCCTGCCCGACGCCGCTTGCCTGCCCTAAGTTCTGGTCCTTTCGCAAACTAAGCGCTACGTTCGAGCTGAACAAGCTGTTGTACTCGCGTTTTTTTCGTTCAGCTTCGAGCGCGATGCGCTGGGCTTCCTCGGGCGAGAGTTCACGCGCGTTGTAACCGGCTGGCTGTGTTTGCGGTGGATACGGATAGGCGTTGCCTTGGCCGGGCGGCAGTTGGGCGCTGGCGTTCTGGACTTCATTTTTGGCCTGATCGAGTCGCTGACGTTCGAACGCGAGCTTGCGCGCTTCCTCATCGACCATGGTTTTGTATTGATCGATTTGGCGCGGAGTCGGCGGGCTGGCTGTTTGCTGCGTCGTGTTGAGCGACTTCGGTTTCACCTTGGGAGCACCAGAATTCGAGAACGCAATGACGAGCATCATGACCAGGGCAATAATGACGATCACCCACGTTTGAGCGTTCTTCGGTAAGATGCCTGGTGCTTTGGGAGCCTTGTTTTGAAGCTCAGGCACCGCGTTTGAGGCAAAGGTGTTTTCTTGCTCAGCCATGCTGCTCCTGGTTATTCCTGGCGCACGAAGGGAAGGCGCTGCTTGCCGATCATGAGATAGCCGTTATCGAGGATCTTGTCTACGACGTAGGTGCCGCTCTTGAATTGGAAGTTGATGAGATTCGGTTGACCGTCTTTGACCTCGTATAGGGTGGGAGTTTCTTCCGGGTTCGCCTGGATATAGGTGAACTTGTCATCGTGGAAGATAGCGCTCACAAGGAATGGCCTTTTCTCACGATCGAAGCGGTAGGCGAACTTCATCTTGGCCGGGTAGTTATTGCGGAATGAACTCACCTCGCTTGCGATTGCGGCCTGTGCGGTCTGGCGCGCTTCGCGGGCCTGTGTTCTCGCCATCTCCGCTTGCTGGCGGAAGTCTTCGAGTTGCTGGGCCGGCACAAACTTGGGGGGACCGTTCAGCGCAGAGATCATACCCTCATCCCGCAGTTCGACAAACACCTTGAGGTCCGGTGGGGCGTCCGAGATTTCATTGAGCACGAATGAGTACACGTTGCCATTGGCCGTGACCAGATTCAGGTTCGTGCGGCCGCCCGGCTTGGCTGGCTTCACGTAGGCGAAGTTTTGGGCACCGTTGACAATCCAGTACTCCTTATCGCCGCAAACGAAATCCATGATCTGTTCGTTTTTGGGGAGCACGATCAAGGTTGTGAACCGGACCCTGGTTCGAATCGGAACAACGTCCCGCTCCCCGTATTGCACCGCGCGCGCGGCGTTGGCGGGATCGATCGCAACAGAAGGCGGCTCTAGTTTGGATTCCTCTGGCGGTTCGCGCTTTGGCTTGGCTTTCTTTGTTTCCGTGGACCGAACAGTCGTGGGACCGGTCGGTATCGCATCCGAGGCAAAAAGAGAACCACAGCACAGCAGGCAGAGAGAAAAGAGGGAGGCGGTTGGTTTCATATTGTCCTTTCGAGTTCGGTAGTTTCTGGTTGGAAGCGGGTCATGGGTGACGGTTCGGTCTTTGGCTCCACAGGCGCGGCGACGAACTGCTCATCGAGATCGATAGCGCGCTGCTGACCTGCCAGAAAGTCGAGCGCGCGCTCGAAGCCAAGACGTTCAAACGCCTTGCGCTTCTTCTCGTTATCGTAGGGCGAGTTCGTGTAAATCCAATAGTCTTTGCTCGCGACGTTCAACTGGACGACCTTGGCGAGGTCTGGCCGTTTGATCAGGAGTTGCCGTTTGGGTGTGAGGGAAGCGATCAGGTCCGCTTCGGTATCGTTGAGGTGGAATAATTCTTTGTACTGCCGCTTATCCATTCGCGGATTCGCCAGAAAGATGAGTGTGCCGCAGCTCTCGGCGATGATCTGGAGCATTTCGTTGCGGGTCAGATCGGCGCTCGATTGGGTGGCGAGAATCATGGCGGCATTGCGCTTGCGCCAGGTCTTCATGGCTTCGATGATGTAATCTTTTACGGTTGGGTTGCGGAAGAAGCGCCACGCCTCATCCAAAAGGAAGATCTTGAAGGTGGTAGCAAGCGCCGGGTCGTAGATGCTCGCGTTCGCACGGTGCAAAATGTAAAACAGCAACGGTTCGAGAATCTGTGGGAATTTGTCCAATCCTTCAAAATCGAAGGTCTGGAAATGGGCAAAGGTAAGGTTGTCATCGACGTTGTCGAATAGGTTGCCGTATTGCCCGCCCTGTACCCAGCGCCGAAGATGCGCTTCGAGGTTCTTCGGCAGAATATTCAGTAAAGTGATCAGCCGGCGCTGGGCGCGGTCGATGTGGTACATGCTTGCGACCTGGTTGTAGAGTTCGCGCTCATCCTGGTCGGACATCTTGAAGGTGCCTGAAGACTCGATGAGAACCTTGACGAATGAAAACAGGAAATGCATATTCTCTTCCGAGGGCGGCAGGCTGAAAGGATTAATTGTGAACGAGCGTCGCTCGACACCGATGGGCATGTAGCTGCCGCCGAAGAGCTGGGTGAGCATCTTGTATGAACCGCCCAGATCGAAGATGACCGTGCGCGGGTTGTATTTCTGCGCGTGGGTGAGTAGGAAATTGCAGGTGAACGACTTGCCGGTGCCGGTCATGCCCAGCATGAGCGTGTGCGGGATGTCCTGATAATGCAGATTTAGGTAATAGGGTGTGTTCTGATTCGTTTCAAAGGCAGCCAGGTATTCCGCGTTCAGGTGATCGTTCCATGGTTCGCCCGATTGCGGAGCAAACAGAAATGACAGGTCGGCATAGTTGTTGTTGAGCAGGTACATGTACCGCAGGTTGTAACGGTAGTTCGCCGGGAGCGTGGCTAGAAACGCATTGAGCAGGTTGTATCGCTCCTCGAACAGGGTTGCGTCTTGTGAGGAGAATACTTTGAAGGCCTCGGCATCGGATTTATCCAGGCGCTTTTTATCGCGGTCATAGAGAATGACTGTGAAAGAGAACTGGCCGAAATAGTTGCTCTTAAGCTCCATCTCCGTCAGGCAACTGCCTAGCTCGGCGACCATGGCGCTTGCCGAGTCGTCAATCAGCATTTGGTCCGTCGTCTGGGGCTGATCGCTGAGATTGACGTAATTCATGACGCTGGTTTTCGAGTTGTGAAAGTGGCGCCGTTTGCTCTGAATCAGTTTGCGCATCTCGAAGTTCCCGACCCGCTTGAACTCGCTTGCCACAATGCACTCGGAGGGAAGTTCCTGCAAGTGCTTGAGCATATTCGGACGGGTCTTGGCGGGCGCGTCTTTCAGCGTGAGTACCTTAACGTAGTAGTCGTCCAGGCGAAGGAACCCGCGGTGGCATTCGATCTGCGAGTCGCAAACGAAGTAGTCGAGGAACGTGTTGTGCTGGAGCGGAACGGAGTCAGCCTTGTAGTGAGTAAAGTTCACAAGGCGG
>JBBSHP010000101.1:0-9852 GCA_038232555.1 Bryobacterales bacterium | reverse complement strand
TCCGGCAAATCCGAAAGCCGTCCCAGCATCTGATAAACATTCACGAGGGCGCGATCCAGTATCCGCTCACCCGCGCCCACTTCCACCCAGGTACTTGCACTCGCGGCTCCGTACCCATTGCGGCCCGCCGCCCGGATGGTCGGAAAATAGCCGTAATATCCGTTGGTATACCCCATTAAGATCGCCGTCGGCACAGGACACCGCTCGCGCCAGTTCATCTGAAAATCGACGAATGGCTCCCCTGGCATGGTCGCAATCGCGATCTGCTTATTGATGAGCACCGTGGCAGTGGGAACCTGAAACTCCGGCGCAACCGGAGCGCCGTACAATTCAATTCCCTGCGGCCCCAAAAACTTCACCAGCGCGGCCTTAAACTTCTCTGGATTCCAGCGCAAACGGAACTTCATTGAATCCTCAATGAAGTCAATAGAAGCGTCAGTGCTGGCGCTGGCGTGGATATTACTGGCCACGCGAGCGGCCTCTTTGCCAAGGCGCTCTCCCGTCCAATCACGCCACTTCAAGCCATCCTGATCGATCCGAGTCACCGCGTAGTAGGGGTTGATATCGCCTGGCGCGCCTTGAATGAAAAAGCTCATGGCTTTGCCGCCCATCTCCGTTTCGACGACCCTGTTCATGATCGCGGGGAAATCCGCAGAGTATTGCTGGTTGTCCGAACCCAGCACCACTGGATGGCAAGCGTAGTGCACCAGAACGGCGAGCGGTGCGCCGTTGGCGGAATCGACGCGGATCACCGTAACGGTCTGATCAACAGGCTTGGTCGGTACACGATCCGGATTCCGCTCGAACCACGTAACTGAATCATCAGCATTCACCTTGAGACGGTTGTGTCCAATGTCGGTGCTGCCGACACCGGTACCAATCTTTGCATCCACTAACTGCCTGGCGGCCTGCTCAATGGCAGGCTCGACCTTGTCGAGCGCCGCGCGCTCCCACTGCGGCGGCCCGTTCGGGTTTTCGTCCCGAATGATCGGCCCACTATGCGTATGCGAGGCGGCCAACAGCAAACAGGAGATGCCAGCACTGCGCCGTGCCGAAGCTTTCAAACGATCCACCGAGGCCGGCCCAAAACTGCGGCCGAGATCGAGCGTCACGATCGCCAGCCGTTTCTGCCCGGCCTCGAGCACCAGCACGCGCGCATATAAGGGATCGAGCGTGCTCGCGGCGGGCGTAAGCCGGTCTTCAAAACCCCACATGATCTCGTGTGTGGCCGGCGTGATATCCACTTTCGCCACGCCGGCCCGCAAGGGAGACCCATGACAAGCGCTACAGAACAGCACCGCGATCAGGAGCGCATCGGGCAGCGGTGAACGGGAGTACGATCTGGATGCCGGCATTATGCTCTCTGAGTCCTTCCTTGGTGGTTATTCCTGTCTTAAGGCCGTGAGCGGATCGACGCGGGTTGCTCGAAACGCGGGTATAAAGGTAGCGATTAAACCCACCATTGCCAAAAGCAGCGCCCCGCCGGCGTACGTCACGAGATCGGTAGGGGTCACGCCATACAGCAGATTCGAGAGCAATCTTGTTGCTGCGAGTGAGCCCAGTAAGCCGAGCAGCACACCCATCCCGGTCAGCACCAGTCCCTGTCGCATCACCAGCAACAGCACGTCGCGGCGGTTCGCGCCTAACGCCATTCGCAGCCCGATCTCGGCCGAGCGCTGGCTGACCGTGTACGCCATCACTCCGTACAGTCCGATCATGGCCAGCACGATCGCCAAGACCGCCAGAGTGCCCAGCAGCAATGTCCGGAAGCGCGGGGGTGCGACTGAAGCTGCTACCGTTTGCTGCATCGTTGTAAACTTCACTGGCACGTTGGGATCCAGCGCGCGGACTTGTTGGCGAAGCGCATTCGCCACGCCTCCCGCATCGCTCCGCGTTCGCGCGATTACCGCCAGATGCGCGGCCTTGCGAGGATGCTGTCCGTAAGGCATGAAAATTTCCGGCCCTGGCGCTCGGTCCAGGCCATATTGCCGGATGTCGCCCACCACGCCCACGATGGTCATAAACTCGGGCGTGTCCATCCCGGTCTGCATCCTTCTGCCCAGCGGATCACTTATCGTAAAGGATGCTTTCGCTAGCGACTCATTGATGATGCATGTCATCGGACCGCCCTCGCGATCACGCTGGTCGAAGTCTCTGCCGGACCGAATCGGAATTCCCAACGTCTCGAAATAATGTGGACTCGCAACCACGAACACTGCCTGCTGATTCACGAAGTCTCCTGCAATCGGCTGCGGCCGGCCCTCAATCGTATACATGCCGTTACTCTGCACAGTGCTCGGGACACTGTTGACCGCGCCCAGCTTCTGGATGCCCGGAATGTTCGCGGCAGAGGCCAATAAGCGATCATAAAATCGCACGGCGCGCATGGCTTCGGCCAGTTCGCCGCCGGGCGCATAAGTGTCCATCACTAATAGGTTCTCCGTCCGGTAGCCCGCATCCGTGCCGCTCAATGTGAGGAAGCTCTTAATCAGCAGGCCCGCTCCGCTCAACAAGATCATCGACAGCGCGATTTCGCAAACCACCAGGATGGAGCGCGTTCGGTTAGCACCGCCCGCATCGACCGTGCGCGTGCTGCCCTGCTTGAGCGCGGTGTTCAAATCGGCTTTGACGATTTGCAGCGCGGGCGCGAGACCGAACAGCAGGCTAGTCAATAGGGACAAGCCGAGGGTAAACAGCAGAACCCTCCCGTCCACGCCAGTCTCCTGCAGGCGGGGGACGTTGGCAGGCGCGAGTGCAATCAGAGCGTGCACTCCCCACGCTGCCACCAACAGACTCATGCAGCCCGCCAGGACACCGAGCACAACGCTCTCGGTCATCAGTTGCCTCACTATGCGCAGCCGGCTGGCCCCGACTGCTGCTCGAATCGCGATCTCCCGGTTCCTGGAACTAGCTTTGGCAAGCAGTAAGTTCGCAACGTTCGCACACGCAATAAGCAGGAGCACGCAGACCGCTGCCAGCAGCAGGTAAAGAGTGGGCCGGATCGCTCCGACCAGTTGATCCTGCATCGGCACCACAGCTATTTTCTTGTTCGAATCCTCCGGATACTGGTTTGACAACCGCAGTCCGATATTGGTCATCTGGGCTTGCGCCTGTTCTGCCGTGACGCCCGGCTTCAGACGCCCGATTACCTTGTGGTTATGCGCAGTGCGCGACGGGCTCTCCTGGTACAAAAACGTATTGGCCGGCGACCATAGATCGCACTCCGCTGGAAACTGAAATCCTGCCGGGAGCACGCCCACTACGTCGAAGTCCAATCCAGTCATCTTGACGTGATGGCCCAAAGCAGCCGAACTGCTCCCAAAGTTGCGCTGCGCAAACGAGTAGCTGACCACCGTCGCGGGATTTCCGCCCTTCTTCTGTTCCGCGGGAAGAAACAAGCGCCCCGCCACCGGTTGCACTTTCATCACCTGGAAAAACTCGGAAGTCACCACCGCAATCGTTACCCGCTCAGGTTCCGCTCCGGCGCGCACCGGCTCTTGGTCCGATGAGTAGTAGGCGAGCGACTCGAAGACGTCGTTCTGATCGTGCCAGTCGTGATAGTCGGGAGCGGACACCTGGCCCCTGTTGCCGCTCTTGGTGAACAGGGTCCACACGGTCATGATCCGGTCGGGTTCGCTGTAAGGGAGGGGGCGGAGGAGTACGGCGTCCACGACGCTGAATATAGCGGTGTTCGCGCCAACTCCCAGAGCTAGAACTGCGATGGCCAGGATAGTGAATCCGGGATTCTTGAGCAAAGAACGCAACGCATAAGTCAGATCCATGTCGAGCTATACACGTCTAACGCACGGCTCCGATTGCTTTTCCGAGCCGCAGTTCGGTTCCAGCCTTGGCATGTTCCATGCGTACATACGCAAGTCCGACCACTTTGTTCAATCCGGGTGAATAACCTGCTGATGTCAGCTCCGCCGCGTCTTTTCCGTCCACCTGCAACTTGGTCCCGGGCGCAGGCACAGTGTCAGTCTCCAGCGTGATGGGCATCAGCAGCCGATGCACCTGTCCGCGCGAGCGCACCCGCTCGACGATCTCCTGCCCTAGATAGCAGCCTTTGGTGAAATGCAGCGCCGCCGGTTGATTCACTTCCTGCGCGAGGTAGCGCTCGCTGATATCTTCTCCATAACGCGGTTTGCCATTCTCGAGCCGCGCGATACGGAAGTCTTCCCCGCTCCCGGACGATGCGCCGCTGGACTCTAACTGCCGGATCAATTCCGCTTTTTCCTGGACAGGAGCGAACAATGTGTACCCATCGCCACCCGAGTAGCTCAAGCGGACCACCAGACGCGAACCCCACTCCTGGTTGGCATAGGGCTGTTCCGGAACGGGCGCACCCGCGCTTCGCAGTACCGCCGCTGCTCTCGGACCATGAAGGGCGATTGTTGTGGTGGCCGGTGTAACATCTTCGAGCGTAACGTCATCCGCAATGATGAACTTGTCCAGATGCTGATACAGTTTCTCTCGGAGTTCCGGTTCCGTGTCCACCAATAAATAATCCGGCCTACAAAGAATATTCGCGTCGGCCAAAATGCGCCCTTGCGCACTTAGAAAAAACGCATAACATCCAGTGCCCGGAGTAAGCTGCTGGATGTGATTGGTTGTCATCGCGTGAAGCAGACGTGCGCGATCTTCTCCGATTAACTTGATTTTCCCTCGTCCGGAAACGTCCAGCCACTCGGCACTCATCTTAATAAGGACGAGGCGCTCAAAGTCATCCAGCGCAGGTCGGCGGAAATCAGGAGCACCAGCACGCCAGAAATAACAAGCCAGTTCAGCCGCTTCAGCCGATTCCCATGATTCGCATTCGGAATGGTATATAACACCGATGTCGCAAAGATATGCAGAACAAAGAGAAACTTGATGCCGATTACCATGTGGTAGTGGGGCGGATAACTCGGCTTAGTCAAGTAGTTATACAGTCCACTCACCAGCACAGTTACAATCGCCGTGTACAGGATGGGCCGGAATTGCGCTACGGTCCGATTCGAGAAGGTCGTACTATCGCCGACTGTACTAAGAGCAAGAGCCGGCGCAACCACAAAGCGCGCGTATATGAACCCGCCGAGTATGGTCATAGCGGACAGAACATGGAGCCAGCGCATGAATACACCAAGCACTGCTCCCAGGGTGACGTCGAGCCCGCCTCCGCTCAGATGGTCCATAATCCGAGTATACAGGCGTAATGATGATTCACGAGATCCTTCCCGTAGGCATGCTGCAGTGCAACTGCTCCATTTTTGGCGACGAGCAAACCAAAGAAGCCATCGTCATTGACCCGGGCGACAACATTGACGAAATACTGGTCATTCTGGCACGCCACCGGCTGAAGTTGAAAGCCATTGTGATCACCCATGCGCACATCGATCACATAGGCGGCGCTGCGAAACTAAAGAAGGCCACAGGAGCACCCGTCCACATGAACCAGAAGGACCAGCCGCTCTACGATCAGATGGAAATGCAGGCAAACTGGCTGGGCATGCAGCCTCCCTCCACCACCGAGGTCGATGCCAATGTTCGGGACGGAGACAGCCTGTCGTTGGGGGCTACCGAATTTCACGTGCTTGCGACTCCGGGCCATACCCAGGGAAGCATCAGCGTGTGGATCCCAGCCGAAAAGAAACTGATCGCGGGAGATACTCTGTTCCGGGACAGCATTGGACGGACCGATCTACCCGGCGGCGACAGCCGGCAACTGCTGCACTCGATTCACGACAAGCTGTTGACGCTACCCGACGATGTTGTGGTGGTGCCGGGCCATGGAGCCAACACCACCATCGGCCGCGAGCGCACGCAGAATCCTTTTCTGTAGAAGTTGGCACACGTGTGCCCGACGCGGCACGCTGGGCGTCAGCCAACCGCAACAAATCAGGAAGGCTCGCAAGTGGCGCTGCACTTGCCATTCTATGGGCGTGAAAACATATATTTCTTTTTCCGTTTTGATGGTTGCCTCAGTCGGCGCGGCCTGGTCACAGGCGGTTTCTGTTGGCGTTAAAGGGGGCATTCCGCTTCTCGACACCCTATCAAGTCACGATGAATCGCGGCCTTACATCGTCGGTCCGTTCGTTGAAATCCGCTTGCCCGCAGGCTTTGCGATCGAAGCTGACGCGCTTTATCGCCGCGTTGGCAACTCCAACTTCGGATCGCTTCTGTCCGGGGCTAATCTGCTCGCTCCCGATGGGGCCGTAGTGCAAGGGCCGTACATCTCCACATTCAGCAACCGCCAGCGCGGAAACTCCTGGGAATTTCCACTCCTGGGCAAGTATTATTTTCGGACCCGAGCATTGGGATGGCAGCCCTTTCTAGGCAGCGGCTTCGCCCTCCGCACAACGGTCGGATTCCACGCTGACACCACCCGGACGGTGGTCGCTGCCAGCGGAACTCCGACCACCACCTCGTTCCAGCGCGATTTCAGACCGCCTTTGGATGTAGGGGCAGTGGTCAGCGCCGGCGTTCGGTTCCATGCCGGCCGGCTCGCGTTGGCGCCTGAGTTTCGCTACACGCGTTGGGGCGGCGTCGAAAATCCCCTCAACAGGAATGAAGCCGGGGCGCTACTAGGAATCAGTTTTTGACTTCAGCTTTATCTCGTTCATCACACCGGCCACCAGTTCCTTGGCATCGGTCAGGCATTTGGAAATGATTTGAACGTCCATGGCGGGTTTACCGGGCTGCCGGGCACTTTGGCAATACACGCCGTGCTGGCCAACCAGCACCAGCGCGTCCGTCAGCAGGTCGAGCGTGATGGCCAGCCGTCCCCGTTCCAGCCCCATCATGAACTCTTGTTGCTCCAACTCCGCGCGCCGTTCCTGGTAGACAGACATCTCCTCCCATTTTAAGTGCGATAGACTCTTGGAAAGAGAGACAACCTATGTCAGACAACTTCGATCCCACTCGCCGAGACGTTATCAAAATTGCGGGAGCCGCTACGGCAGCTGCCGCAGTGAGCCAGATCCAACGCGCGCCAGCCATCGTGAAGGCTGCTCCCGATCAGGTCAAGTACGGCATCATCGGCACCGGTGGCCGCGGCAGCTATTTGCTGAAGCACCTGACCAAAGTCGACAACGGTCATTGTGTGGCGGTCTGCGACCTGGACGACGCTCACCGGGAGCGCGGGGCCAGCGTGATCGGCACCAACCCCGCGAAGTACAAGGACTACCGCGAAGTGCTTGCCGACAAGAACGTCGATTCGGTGATCATCGCAGTGCCTCTGTTCGAGCATTACCGCATTACGCGCGATTCACTCCTGGCCGGCAAGCACACTTTTTGCGAGAAGAGCCTGGTGTTCAAGCCGGAAGAGGTGCACGCGCTGCGCGCCGTCTACGCTCAACATCCGAAACAAGTGCTGCAAGTAGGTCTGCAGCGGCGCTACAGCAAGTTCTACCAACTTGCGAAGCAGCTTGTCGAAAAGGGCATCCTGGGCGACGTGACCCATATACACGCCCAGTGGCACCGCAACCCAGGGTGGGTGATGAATGGTTTCAACTGGCGCCTGTACAAGGAGTTTTCGGGCGGGCTGGCGGCTGAGTTAGCCTCTCACCAGATTGACGTCGCCGATTGGATCTTCGGATCCTCTCCCGAGTTTGTCATCGGCGTGGGCGGTCTGGATACCTGGAAAGACGGGCGGGATGTCTACGACAATATTCAGCTCATCTACAAGTACCCCAAGAATCAGAAGCTGGTTTACAGCTCGATCACCACCAACGCGCATATGCCATACCTCAATAACAGCCGTCCGGAGTTCGGAGAGGTCATCATGGGCACGGCAGGTTCGCTCGAGATCACTGTTGGCGACGGCGAGGCCACCATGCCGACGGCGCTCTGGTTCCGCGAAGCCTCCAAAGTGGTTGCTCAACCCGTAAAAGGTAAGGAAGCACCGGCCGCCGCAGGAGCAACTTATGCACTAGGCGGCGCGCAGAAGGGTCTGCCGATTGCCTTGGCGACAGACAGGATGAAAGTGGATCCGAACGATTCCTTCCTCGCTAAAGAAATGAAATTCGCGCAACGCTGGCTCTACACCAAAGGCGTCATGATCGACGATGAAGATCGCAATCCAGTGGAGACGGAGTTGGAGAGCTTCTTCAACGACACTCGCACGGGCGGGCGCCCCAAAGCCGACATCGAAGTTGGTCTGCACGATTCCATCGCTGTGATTTTGTCCAATATGTCGATGGAGCAGGATCGCAAGGTGCGGTTTGACGAGATCGAAAATATGGGCAAGGATGCCAATCCGCAAGATATGGAGTCGTCGCTCCAAACCGCGGAAGCGGATTATCTGAAGTCACTCGCCAATAAGAAATACACCAAGGCGTAGTGGCTGAGATTCAGTTTCATAATCGCAGGGCGGTTCAGATAGAGAACGAGGCCGTTCGTGTGACGGTCACCATTGAGGGCGGCCACCTCGCGGAGGTTCTTCATAAGGCCTCTGGAGTGAATCCACTTTGGATTCCACCATGGCACTCCATCGAGCCATCCACTTACCAGCCGGGCCTCAATCCCGAATACGGCGACAACGCGGAGAGCAGGCTGCTGGCCGGCATCATGGGCCATAACCTCTGCCTCGATTTGTTCGGGGCCCCGTCCGAAGCAGAGGCCCAGGCCCGGATCAGCGTCCATGGAGAGGCATCGGTGGTCCCCTACAAAGTGTCCGCCGCAGACGGCGAACTGAGCGCGCGCTGCACTATGCCGATCGCGCAACTCGCTTTCGAAAGACGAATCCGGCTGAAACCCAACCGGATTCTTTTCTCCGAAACCGTGGAGAACCTCTCGGCGCTGGATCGTCCCATTGCGTGGACCCAGCACGTGACACTTGGACCGCCTTTTATGGAATACGGAGTGACTGAGTTTCGCGCTCCCGTCGCGAAATCGCATGTGTTGAACGAGGGCTTCTCGACTCATCTGATGGACCCGCATCACGACCGCGCCTACTTTTTTGCGTTATCGCCGAAGACGCACGTCCTTTTCGGCTACGTGTGGAACCGCGCTGATTTCCCTTGGCTCGGAATCTGGGAAGAGAACAAGGGTCGCGAGCATCCACCGTGGAACCGGCGCACGGTCACCCGGGGCATGGAATTCGGCGCGTCGCCGCTTCCGGAGAGCCGCCGCCAGATGATCGACCGCCACACTCTCTTCGGAGTACCGGCTTACCGCTGGCTTCCCGCCAAGAGCAAGCTGCGCGCCGACTACTACGCTTTCATCACGCCGGCCAGCTCAATCCCCGAGAGTCTTGAGGAACTCGAGATCCACGTTCCCGCCTGAGATGACGATGCCCACTCGCTGCAGTCCGGCGGGTATTTTTTGAAAGAGCACCGCCGCTGCAGCCACCGCGCCACTCGGTTCCACCACGATCTTCATGCGCGTGAAGAAGAACCTCATGGTTTCCCGAATCTCCTCTTCCGTCACGAGAACGATCTCTTCGACGTTCTGCTGAATTAGCGCAAAGGTCAGCTTTCCAGGGCTCTGCGCGCGTAGCCCGTCTGCTATGGTCGCCGGTGGGGCAATCTCGATGCGGGCGCCGGAGCGAAACGAGAGATAGGTATCGTTGGCTAATTCCGGCTCCACTCCGAATATGCGAATCTCGGGGCGAAGCGCCTTCGCGGCCATAGCGCATCCTGAAATCATCCCGCCGCCGCCAATCGGAATTACCAGTGCATCCAGGTTCGAGATCTCGTCCAGCAGTTCCGAAGCGAGCGTGCTTTGGCCCAGGATGGTCCACCAATGATCGTAAGGGGGCACAATCGTCGCGCCCGTCTCTTTCGCAATGCGGTTCCCAATTGCTTCCCGGTCTTCTTTCAAACGATCGTAGGTCACCACGGTGGCGCCATAACCTTTTGTGGCAGCTACCTT
>JBBSHP010000100.1:0-9936 GCA_038232555.1 Bryobacterales bacterium | reverse complement strand
CATACCTTTATTCAATCCCCATAGAGTACGGTCCGGCTCAGTTCAACGCATTCTATCCGCAATGCTCCGGCACGCGTTTTGCGGCGTGCCTTGAGGTTTCCAACGCCGGAGCACTGCGGATAGAATCCTAGACGTTATGACGGGAAGCTCACAAGTTACAGCCATGCGTGACTTTTTTCCCTGTGCTCAGTCGACTGCCCGGCAGCACAGAATGCGCTCGTCTATTCGCCCATGCCGCAAGGGTACGGCGAGTGGACTGGCACATCGTGGCAAGATAGAATTTCAACTCTATGCCGAAAGTCACAATAAAAATCGACCCAGATGCCTGTATCACGGCCGCGAACTGCGTAGGCATCGCGCCCGACCTCTTTCAGATCGGCTCTGAGCCGTATGCGGAAATGCTGGATAGAAGCGGGGCCGTCCAGGGCTCGCAGTACACCTTTGATGCGACCCCTAAAGAAATGGAATTGCTGGAGGAAGCAGTAGACTCTTGTCCCACCAAAGCAATTTCGATGACGGAGTAAAGGCCATAATGAAAGGGCCTATGAACCGCATCCTGCTGAGCCTTACAATCATTGCCTCCTGCTCGTTACCCGCGGCCGTGCCGGCTAAAAAACCGAAGCTGGTGCTGGCGGTTGTCATCGACCAGTTTCGCTACGATTACCTGAACCGCTTTCGGAAAGATTACTCGGCAGGATTCGTCCGGCTGTTTGAACATGGGGCGGTTTTCACCGATGCGCACCACATCCACTTCCCGACGGTCACGGCGGTCGGACACTCTACATTCTTAAGCGGCGCGACTCCGTCGATCAGCGGCATCGTCGCCAATGACTGGTACGACCGCGAATCGGGTCGGCGCGTGACCAGCGTCTCAGATGAATCGGTTAAGTTGCTGGGCGGGGCGCCGGACCGGATTGGATCTTCTCCGCGCAGGATGTTGGTCAGCACAATTGGCGATGAGCTCAAAATGCAGGGCCGCCAGTCCAAAGTCATTGGTGTTTCGATCAAAGACCGGAGTGCCATTCTGCCTGGGGGCTACATGGCGGACGGAGCGTATTGGTACGACGACACGGCGCATGCCTGGGTGTCCAGCACCTACTACGGTCCAGACTTGCCGCAGTGGGTTAAGGAGGTCAACAAGAGCAAGCCTTACGAAAAGTTTTCGAAGTCCGAGTGGCTCGCCGTGGATGCGAAGCCGGGCGATAAGCCATTCTGCTCGATGACCCGAAGTGCGAACACGCGGTATTGCGGATCGATTGATGCAACTCCCTGGGGCAATGAGCTGATTGAAAGCTTTGCGGAACAGACCATTGTGCAAGAGAAAATGGGTCAGCATGCCGATACCGATATTCTGGCGGTCAGTTTTTCTTCAAACGATTACGTGGGACATGCGCTTGGCCCGGATTCGCCCGAAGTTCGCGATATCTCCATTCGAACGGATCGGCTTCTAGGCAAGCTGCTCGACTATGTGGATAGCCAGGTTGGCGCAGGGAACACTCTGCTGGTGCTCACGGCCGATCACGGAGTCACCCCGGTTCCGGAGTTGAATCAGGCGCGGCGGATGCGCGGAGGTCGGCTTTCCGAAGAGGCGATTACGCAGGCCATCGAAACCAGCTTGTCCACCAGGTACGGGGAGGGCAAATGGGTGATTGGCCGCTCCGGGCCCACACCGTATTTGAACTATGAACTGATCGCGACCAAGAAGCTGGACGAGAGTGAAGTGGAGCGGACCGCGGCCGACGCGATCCGGAAAATCCCGCATGTTTTTCGGGTCTACACGCGCGAGCAACTGTTGTCCGGACAATTGCTGGAAGATTACGTGAGCGTTGCAGTCCGGAACGGCTTTTACCGGCAACGCTCGGGCGATCTGTTTGTCATTCCGGAGTCCTATTACATTGTTGACAAACCGCCAGGAACTTCGCACGGCACGCCATTCAACTACGACACGCACGTGCCGGTTATCTTTATGGGACCGGGCATTAAGCCAGGTGAGTATTACGGCCACGTTGCGGTGAACGACATCGCCCCGACGCTGGCGGCACTGCTCGGAATTGAAGAGCCGAGCGGATCGGTGGGGCGTGTACTTAGCGAGATTTTCCAGTAGAAGCCGAACTTGGAATGCTCAGGGCTGCGCTTCGTACACACGAATCGCGGCAGGCTGCGCTCCCTGTTTTCGTGCGGCAACGTAGAGGCGGCCAAGTTCCGGAGAGAAGAATCCGGTCCGGGCTCCTTTCACGGTTTTGATGGTTGCAAGCTCGGTGTAGTGGTCGGCGTTCTCCTGCTGAAAGACTGAAATGGCGCCTTCCCCGCCAATTGCGTATAAGCGGGTGCGCGCCTGGTCATAGAAAACATCGTCACAATCGCCGGAGGTGGGAAGACTTTGGATAACCTTTCCGCTATTCGTGTCGAGCACAACCAGTCTTGCGGGAGAACGGCAAACGACGAACAGACGGTGATTCGCCTCATCGAAAGCCATCGGATAATTTTGCTGCGGGCCGCCCGTATTCCACGTCCCTGTTACCGCTCCGGTCTTTCGGTTAACGACGGCAATTTTCCTGGACTTGGGGAGGTTGACGAAGATCCTTGGACCATCTTTTTCAAGCTGAAACGACTCGGGGTGTGCATCGAGCTGAATGTCCCCGGTCTTTCCGCCCTTTTTGTCCAGCGCGCCGAGAGCGCCTCCACCGTAACCCACGTAGACCGCTCCTGAAGCCGAGTCGAAGCGGAGATTATCGGCGTCGTCGCCGTACGAAACGTTCTTCAGAAGCTTGAAGGACGTTCCATCGAACACTCGCACCGTGCCGTCCTTCGCGTTTGCCACGAAGAGGCGATCAACGGCAGGCACATACAGCACTCCCTGCGGTTCGCTCAGGCCCGGTATGCTGTGCGCGAGCTTTCCAGCCTTGAGATCTATCACTTCAACGGTGTTATTGCCAAGTGCCGCGACAAACAGACGCTGGTGCTTGGTGTCGATTGACAGATGGTCAATACGGCCCTGCACTTCGGGTAAAGGAATCGTCTTTTCTAAGCGCAGCGGTGGCGCGGATTGCGCGCTCGCCCCTCCGGAGCAGGTCAGGAACAGCGCGATAAAGATGTTCAGTCGGGTCATGGTTTTTTGATTCCATCGTTCGGCTTGTAAATGATAATGCGCGCAGCGGGACGGCCGTCTTCCTGTTGTTCGGGAGCGTAGAGCAGGTGGGTTGCGGTATCCACGGCAAGGCTGTGGACCAGCTTCTGCACCGGGAAATCCTCAACCTTTTGGTAACGGTCGTTCCCTTCAGCCTGGAACACGGAGATGAAGCCACTCGAACACGCCGCGTAGATACGACCGAGACCGGGGTCATACTTCACCACATCGGCGCCAGCCGCAAGCGGCAGATGAGCAATCGCTTTGTGCGTATCGAGAGCGAAGACAGTCAGCGAGTGCGTTCCTCCGCAGAGCAGAAACGCCCGGTGGTGCTCGGAATCAACCGCCATGCCGTGGTTGAAACGGCAGCCCGCAACGGGGAAGCGGCCTACGATTGTGTCCGTTTGAGGATCTATTTCGGCGATCTCGTTCGTGCTGCGCAGATTCACATAAATCCGGCGGGCTACGGAATCATATCCAGGCATTCCGGTCTCGCTGTTGAATCGAAGCGTTTGGACCACCGTGTCCTTATCGACATCAATAACCGAAACAGCCTTGCCCAGCGTGTTCACCACATACACTTTTCGAAACGGCTCGGCGTAGGCACTCCCGTTTGGTTTCGAGCCGGTGGGCAGACGTTTTACTACAGTCATGGTGCGAAGGTCCACCACTCCAATCTTTTCTTCTCCCCAATCGGACGTGTAGACCTTGTGCAGGCCGGGCACATATTCAAGACCAGTGATCCCGGGCACCCCCGGTATCGCTTTCACAAGTTTATTCGCCTTCACATCAATGACGTACAGTATCCCCGGACCCAGGTGCGCCGAAAGCAAATAGTGGTCCTCGTCATCCATCGTCAAGTAGTCGAACCGCTGACCTTTTGGGCCAGGCAGATCAATCACGCCGACTTTCTGTAATGTCTGAGCGGATGAAGAGAAAATGATTGTGAAGAACGCGATAAGGCACCCGCACAGTGACCGCGCCCAGGGGTAAGTGTACATAGATCTCCTGTCCTCAGCAGGTGCCGCTCGCGTGCTGGACACGGGGCAGCCGCGCCGGGCTAGTGGGACTTGGAGTGTGAGCTTCCCTTGCCCAGTTCACTGAGAGCCGCTTTGAATCCGGTCGCCAACTTCTCCGCAGATCCCGTTCCCCAATAATGCAGAAAGTAAACCGGCTGCTGGCCGCCCGTCATGTGATTGTGAATTGCAACGACATTCAAGCTGTTCGCCCGGAGCGCCTTCAGCACCGGGTTTATTTCCGCTGCAAGCATGGCAACGTCACCCGCGATTTCGGCATTTGCATCACTGCCAAAGAACGCTGCCCAGGTGTTCAAGCCCATACGGGCGTTTATCTTTGCCCCCATTTCCGTGACGTTCAGGTCGTCTCGACCGACCGTAATTTTGTATACCGGACCGTTCTGCTCTCCTTCATGCCCGACTACGGCCGCGATCTTGGTCCCGTCGATTTGGCCGGCCGAAACGCTTCCCGTAGAACCGGAAACCGTGCTGGTGTGCTGGGGAGACCCATGACCGATCAAGTCCACCGCCGGCTTCGCCATCCTCGCGAGGTCCGCTGCCTTGCCGTGACCGTGCACGTGCATATAAAAAATCCGTGGGCTTTCGAAGAAGAAGTGATTGTGGAGCGCAGTCACTTCGAGCCCGTTATCGAGCAGCGCCGACATTACCGGATTCACTTCATCCTCCATTAACACCAGGTCGCCCATCATCACATCGTTTCCACCCGTGCCTTTGGTCAACGCGAGCCACCCGCCAAAACCAAACGGTGTCGGCGTTGCGATCCCGTCGATGGTCACTTTCAGATCGCTCCTGGGAATATTCACTTTTAGTACATTGGCTTTATAATCGCCCTGCTTTCCGAGCGTCTTCAAAACTCCGTCGTAATCCGCTGGCATGCTCTGCGCAAAGCCGGCACTGCTCGTTAGCATCAACCAACCAACTACGACTAAACTCTGCTGCTTCATTTGTGTTCCGCGCACCCCGCTCAAAGTATACCGTGGCGACGGTGCTTTGAAATGAGACGAATCTTATTTAAGACAACTACTATTCACGGGAGCCGTTACCTGTGCGCATAAAGTTGCGGATCGAACCAGATTGTGAAGCGACCCTGTGGGGCTTAGCCTCACACCTGGAAGACGTAGCTTTCCTGGTAGCTTTCAGCTTAATGATCATCGGCGCAGTCTTCCTCGCTTCCTAACCAGGGTTGCCGAGCGCCGCCCACCGCACGTCCCGCTTTCCAAACGTTAGTCGACCGCATAGCGCTATCCCCGGGTCATCTCCGGTGCGTTCGTGATCCTTCAGGCTTCTACTAGAATAGAAAAAGATTTCAAAATGAAATGTATACCCAGCACCCGTGCATTGACCAAACATTTGGCGACACTAGCAATTCCATTTCTCCTTTGCTGGCCGCTTTTGGCGCAGCATGAACAGACGCCAATCAACATTGACCATGCCAAGACAACCAGGGATACGGCGCCCCCCAAGATTACGTTCAATAACTACAATTTCGCCGACCTGAAGGTCGAAAATACTTACGGAGCCACGGAAAAGTTTTATACCGCCTCAGGCAATCCCACTGCTCCTGGAGACTTCAAAAATGTGATCATTGCGAACGAGTGGGCCACTTTGAAAGCAACCCCGTGCTCAGACAGCAGCTTAACCAGTTGCGCCAACGTCTCCAACCTCCTAAGCAATGCCCCCTCGATTTCAATCAACAGTAAGCAATATGTATTGCAGCAGTTTCACTTTCACGCTCCCGCCGAGCACGCGTAGATGGCCAACGTGCTGCGATGGAGATCCATTTCGTGCATTTGCTCAACAACGGCTGCGCAGACGATGACCACCGTCCAGGAGCCGTGCTCGGCGCCTTCATCGTAGAAGGCGCGCCGGATGCGGAACTGGGGAGGTTCTTCGACGCACTTGGCACTCAGCTGCCGGCCAATTCGACTGACAAAGCTCAATCTGTGAGAGCCAACCTAAGCGCTTTGCTGCCCGCCGGGAATTACAAGTGGCGCTACGAGGGTGGCTTGACGCGCCTGCCGGCGCTGGCCTGTGCGGGGTTGTCCTTCCGGAATCCATCCCCGGCGGTGGAACTGTGGCTCAGCAACTCATATCCGGTGTTTTTCCGGAAGTGGTGCACTGGTTCCTCTATGACAAACCTCTGCATCTTTCGCGCGATCAAATTGAACGCTTCAAGCGGTTGTTCCCCGAAGGTAACGCACGTGCCATAAAGGAAAATGAGACCCCGGTTTACGAAACTCCTGGCGCACCCGCTACTCCCCCGGCCACGACGGATCCGACTACGGCCGTTGCGAATCCGAAGAACGCCACCGTGACCTCGCGCTTGATCTTGTTGGATGGCTCGCAGTCCACGAGTGCCGACGGCAAGCCTCTAAACTACCTATGGACGATTCCCCAAGGCAGTCCTGTGGCGGCTATCCAGGGAGCCGCTACCGCCACTCCAACCGTGCAGTTTACGCAGGGCCATGTGACTTACACCTTTCAGCTCACGGTGACGGACTCCGCCGGAAAATCAGCTACCGACCTCATTACGGTGAACTACCAGGGCAACTAACCGACCCGCACGGACACCCGCGTTGCGCTCGGGACAGGCCCCACAAATCCCGCCAACGCACAGCCGGGTGATCCGGGTGGTTGTGGCAAACCTGGACGGAGGCCCCCAATCCTTGGCACCGCTATGTATAGCAGACCCCGCCGCACTGGCAGGGCAACATCATCTCCCCAACCCTAAGGTCCTATTAGTTTAATTCGTGTTCATTCGTGGCTTCTGATCCTTGTCTTCGCCCCCGGCGGCCCCCAACGGTGATCTCCGCGGCTTTACCGGGAAGGGTTGTGCGGATCACGCCCGACCACAACGCGCATGTTTGCAGCCGAGAGCTCGACGATCCGAGCGGCGTTGTTGTCCAGCGCAACTAGCCAGCGATATTGTCATACTCCGCGTGTGTTCCGATCCAGAACCACAGGAAACCGTCAGACACCGTGATCGCTAACGCACGATGATGCAGACCGACCCGCTCAGACCAGAACTCATCGAGCTTCTTAAAGTGCAGTGACCGGTGCCGGGGATACGCCTTGAGCAGTTCGAATGCTTTGTCTGCCGCCTTCTGCATTTGTGCAGGCAAGCGACGATAGCACACCCAGAAGTCAGGCGCGGCGTGGTGCTTCACAGCTCCGTCGAACGCCCAGCCTCATGGTCACGGAGCGCGCGGTCGGCGAGCCGGGACAACTTGCCGCTCTTCGCGTCGGACTCAATCTGGCGGTCCCAGACGTCGGCGTCATAGCGCTCAAGCCAATCGCGAAGAGCCTTCAATTCAGAAGGGTCCAAATCGGCAATTTGTTTTTCCAGTTGCTCAACGCGGCTCATACTCGACTCAGTTCCAGCTTACTACTCGGCCTTGCGCACCGACACTCAGATCTTATGCGTTCCCATTTATTTTCACTTCAATCTCCCCCCCTTTCCCGCCACTTACAAAAATCATGGTTCGTTTTCGCCGCTCCACCTGCTATATGTGTGGCGAGAATCTATGTCTGAACCAGCCCCAGCTCGCGCGTCGCAGATCGACGTCTTCCGCTCCGGCACGGGTGAAGTGTTCTTCAAGATTCCCGCCGGTCAAAACCCTTCCCAACTCGTCCCTGTGAAGTCCAGGACTTTCCATAACTGGCTGCTCGCCACCTTCCAGGCCAATCATGGATTCCTCCCGCGACCCTCCGCGCTTCGTCAAGCCATTCGCTCCCTCGAATCCGAAGCGTCCCAGCACCCACCCGTATGTATCGCCGTCCGGGTCGCCTCCACATCCGGCAAAGTATTACTCGACCTCCACAACCCTTCCAGTGAAGCCGTCGAGATCACCCCTCGCGGCTGGCGTACCACGTGGTTTCCGTGACCGGCATTTATCGGGAGCAATCGTGCGAATTTCCCACATGGAGATTCCGGCGCGCGCGGTTCACTTCTACGGATAGGGCGTGATACGGCAGGTTCCCGCCGTGGACCTACTGATGCAATGAGAATCCGGACGGCAAAGCTGCCTCAAGATTGATTTGTTCTCCGGTGATGGGGTGGTGGAATTTCAGATATTGGGCGTGCAGGAAATATCCGCCATCGCCGGGGAGGCCGGGGAGATTTTCAAGAGGCTGGCCGGTTAAGCCGTACAGAGGATCGCCTACCAGGGGATGGCCGATGGATGCCAAATGGATTCTAATTTGATGAGGGCGGCCCGAATTTAGGCTTACCTCAAATGTTGTGGTGCTGACAGTGCGTGAGATCACCTTTGCCAAGGACTTTGACGGTTTGCCACTTGGGTTGGCGGCCCACACGGAACCGATGAGCGGGTGCGGTACGAGGCCGATGGGTGTGAGGATTTCGTAGGCGTCGTCCTGTGCAATGTTTTGAGCCAGCGCTCGGTAGATTTTTAGAATTTTGGGTGTGTTCCAGTTTGCGAACAGATTAGAGGCCGCCTGCGGTGTTTTGGCGAAGAGGACGATGCCGGTGGTGGCTCGGCCCAATCGGTGGACAGGGTTTGCGTTGGGGGTTTGCTCTTGCACCCGGCGCATGAGGGTGTTTTCCATGAAGCCGCCGCCGGGGAGGGTGGGCAGCCCGCTGGGTTTGTTGACGGCCAACAGATGGGGGTCTTCAAACAAGACTTCGAAGTGCTGAGGGGCGTCTGGTTCGATCCAGGGTGGACGGTTCCAGACAAGGGTTTGGCCTAACGTGACCGATTCGCTTCCGGTGGCGGTGACGCCGTTGAGGGTGACTTCGCCGTTGTTCAGTTTTTGTTGCCAGGCTTGTGGGGTTGAGTGGGGGTAAAGGCTTGCCAAGTGTGAGAGCAGGGTTTGTCCATGGTATTTGCTACTGATGATTGTGGTGTAGACATAGCCCCGGTTGAGCATGTAGTTTGAGGGTAAGCTATAGCATCTGCGGCGCGGCGGCCAGAAGTTTTTGCGATCCACTCAGACTGGCCTAGAGGCTATTACAGATAACCACGGCGATCTTATGCGTTGACATTTCTTTTCACCTCAATCTCCCCCCTTTCCTGCTACTTACAAAAACTATGGTTCGTTTTCGTACCACCGCCTGCTATATGTGGGGCGAGAATCTGTCTGAACCAGCTCCAGCTCGCGCGTCGCAGATCGACGTCTTCCGCTCCAGCACGGGTGAAGTGTTCTTCAAAATTCCCGCCGGGCAAAACCCTTCCCAACTCGTCCCTGTGAAATCCAGCACGTTCCATAACTGGCTGCTCGCCACCTTCCACGCCAATCATGGATTCCTCCCACGACCCTCCGCGCTCCGTCAAACCATTCGCTCCCTTCAATCCGAAGCGTCCCGGCACCCACCCGTATGTATCGCCGTCCGGGTCGCCTCCACATCCGGCAAAGTATTACTCGACCTCCACAATCCTTCCGGTGAAGCCGAGATCACCCCTCACGGCTGGCGCCTACGTAGTTCCGTGACGGGCGTTTCACAGGATCTATCGACTGGCTGCTGGCCTGAGGCCACGCTTCCCAAAACTGGACTTTTGACCAATCATGGAAGTCACGTTTGCGTTCGAGCGCCAATTGGAGCCCGATGGCCGCGGACGCGCTCTGTCCGAGTAGCGCGTCATCCGCCCGCAGCGGCCACCCTCGCCGTAAAGGCACGTTGCGGCGCTCGAGTGGAAAGGTTGTCTCGGCCCCGGGGCTTCGATGCGGGGAACCGGTGCCGAGCGTCCGCTTCGACCAGTCGATGATTCGCACGGAGCCGTATGGGCCGCGCACAAGGCGCATCGGTTAACGCTT
>JBBSHP010000099.1:0-9958 GCA_038232555.1 Bryobacterales bacterium | reverse complement strand
TCAGGAATGATCGAATACGGCGGGCCGCTCCTATATCACGGCGGCGAAGACCAGCAGAGATCGTTTGATTCCACCTGCCGGAAGTTCCGGCGGTTTCTCACCGAGGCGGCTCGCTAACCCACAAATTCCCCCGACGAGCCCGGAATAAAGATGGGTCCGCCGACGGCAAAGCCATATTCATTCTGCTTTAGCGGAGCTTTGATGGCTTGAACGCCATTGCGGGCGGCGATCGACTTGGTGGGCGAATCGAGCGCGTTGAGATGATCGTTCTGGAGATACTCAAACAGGTTGCCGTGAAGGTGGTTGGTTCCAGAGCGGAACGTGAATGAGAATATGCCGGAAGCGAGACCATATTGCGCCGACTGTCCGCTGTTGCTGGTCTTGAACTCTCCTATCGCTTCAATGGAAGGATGATTCGCTTGTATGTTGCCCGACATATTCGTATCGGCTGCAGGAACGCCATCAATGTAAACTTCCGAGGATCCGGTCGGCGTACCATTAACGTGCAGACGCAAATCAGGCGTGGCGCCGGGAACGGATCCGCTAACGCCGGGCGTCAGTATCACAAACGAGAGAGGGTTGCGGCTGTCGGAGGTCAGCGGAACGGGAAGGTTCATGATGTCGCGACGGGTGACCGACGTGCCCACATCCGACGTCTCGGAGTCCAATGGCGGAGCCTGCTCGTTGACCGTAACCGATTCGTAGACGGTGCCGGGCTGGAGAGAAACATTCACGCCCGTAGTACGCCCCACGTCCACTGTCACAGACTCCTGTACAAACTTCTTGAATCCCGTGACCTCGCAGCTTATGGTGTACTGGCCCGGCACAAGTCCGATAAACGTAAACGATCCGGCCGACGAGGTGGTGGTTTCCTGATTCGCGCCAGTGGCGGGATTGTTCAGCGTGATTTTCGCTCCCGCGACCGCGGCATTTTGCGCATCAGCGACTGTTCCTTTAATGGTTCCCCGGTCGAGCTGTGCCTTGACCGGCACGGCTATCAAAGTGAAAAGGCACAACAGAAAGCGCACTCGTATCTTGCTCATAACCTCCCCTTAAAACGCGAGATTCACCTTCCAACCCGGCTCAAGAACTCTGGTCCGCCGACAAACATGAAACGTTCCAGAATTGAGTACAATTGAACCACAGGCGTCCGCTTTCGTCAAGCAAATTCTTTTAGGGCATCGCCAACGACCGGCGGGTCGAGGGCCGCTTGCCCTTTGGACCTCCCGAGGGGGACCCGCTCCGGCTGGGGCTCGGCGTGGAGGGGGCCACGTAGCCCCTGGTGGACTCACGGATCTTGAGTTCGGGAGCGAGTCGAATCGTCACTGGATCGCCCGTAAGTTTTCCTTCCACGCGATCTATCAGCAGATTCGTCCCCTGGTAACCAATACTGTTCCCCGGCTGCGCCACGGCTGTCAGGTGCGGATGAAACGAGTGAGCAAATCGCAGGTCGTCGAAGGTGGCCAGAGCAATCTCCTCAGGACACCTTACGCCAAGTTCGTCGAGAGCCACCAGCAGTCCCAGCATCATCACCCCATTGCAGGCGAAAATCGCGGAAGGCCGCTCTTGCCGCAACAGCAGTTCCTTGCCTAAACGATATCCGGCTCCCTCGCGGAAGTCGCCTTCCATAACGAGAGTGCCGGAATACCGAATGCCCGCCTCCTCAAGTGCGGCGCGGTAGCCCGCCAGGCGCTCACCGGCGATGTGAAGCCCGAGAGCGCCCGTTATGATCGCTATTTTCTTATGCCCCAGCCGGATGATGTGCCGGACGCATTCCTGCGCTCCGCGAACATTGTCGGCCAGAACCACGTCGACGGCTAGCCCCGGGGCTCCACGATCTAAACAGACGATCGGAACGCCGGCCGCAATAGCGCTCGTCAGATGGGTTTCATGCTTGCTGGCGGTGGCCGCCAGAAGAATCCCGTCGACACGCCGGGACCGCAATGCCGCCACAAAACGCTTCTCCCGTTCCACTTGCTCATCCGAATTCGCCGTCAGCAACAGATAGCCGCGTTCCAGCGCCGCGTCCTCGGCGCCGCGGATCAGATCCGAAAAAAACGGGTTCGTTATGTCGGGCAAAACCATCCCCAGCATCTTGGTCTGCCTGGCCTTCAGGCTGCGCGCAATTTCGTTGGGATGATAATCAAGTTCCTTGATGGCGGCCAATACCCGCGCCGTGCGTGCTTTGCCGACGGGAGCAGCGCCGCCGATCACGTTGGAAGCTGTTCCAATGGAAACCCTGGCTCGTTCAGCGACTTCTTTGATGGTCGACACTGGATCTCCTACGTCAGCCGCCAGTATAAATGAAGCGATCCAGTTTTGCGAACTTTTTTCGATGAGGATTGACAACGGGATGGAATTTGCATCATACTTCTTGAAACGCTTCAGTTCAGGCGTTCAGAATTCATCAGACCGGGGTGCGACCACTTTCACCATGACGTCGAATTCCATCGGAAGCAGCCCGCGGGGAGCGGCCACAGTCCTGTACTGGTTGCTAATGCTTCCCGCCTTCAATCTTTGCGCGGCGCAATTGTCATCCTTGCCGGCCCTGAAGCACTACACGCAGGAGCGCGCCACATCCAGCGATCCCTCGGGCGGCAATGACGACGGGAATTGGAAGAACGCAATCAAGCCAGGGGAACAGCGCCAAATTGCCAGCCTGAGCGGGCCCGGCATTATTACCCATATCTGGTTCACGATCGCAACGCCGGAACAATATCATCTCAAAAAAATTGTGCTGCGGGCTTATTGGGACGGTGACTCGAATCCCGCTATCGAGACTCCGATTGGCGACTTCTTTGGGCTTGGTTTAGGCCAATATTTCTTGTATGAGTCGGGACCGATTTCCGTCGGATCGCAGAAAGCCCTGAACTGCTATTTCCCGATGCCGTTCCGCAAGGCGGCCCGTATCACTATTGCGAACGAGGGGAGCCAGCCCATATCGGCGTTCTACTACAACATCGATTGGCAGAAGCACGACAAGTTGCCGGACGACCTTGCCTATTTTTATGCGGAGTACCGGCAGGCTGTCCCCAACCATGGATGGACGACTGAGTGGAAACTCAACGCCGACAAGAAAGTGAACGACGCTCGCAATAATGACGGGGCAAATAACTACGTCATGTTTGAGACCGAAGGCCGGGGCCACTATGTTGGCGTCACTCTGAGCATTTTGCAGAATCAGGGCGACTGGTGGGGGGAAGGCGACGAAATGATGTTTATCGACGACCGCAAGACTCCGCGCATAGTGGGAACCGGCTCCGAGGATTATTTCCTGGGCGCGTGGTGTTATGGAAATTGCGGCATTTCACCCTTCGGCTCCGCCCATCCCACGTTTGCGTATCGGGAGTATGGAAATCCGCTCAACGGCGGTGACGACAGCGGAGCGAAATGGATGGTCTATCGTTTTCATACCGATTCACCAGTTCCTTTCAACAACTATTTCAAAATGACCATCGAACACGGACATGCAAATCATCGTTCGGACAACTTCTACTCGGTTGCTTACTGGTACCAGCAAGGGCAGCACAAGTTGCGCCGGTCCCTGCCCCCGGTGAATGAACGAATCCCACGCGTGGAAGCGGTTGGTGGCCCGTCTATAGGAAAGCAGTAGACTCCGGATGCGAAATGCGGTGTGATGGTGAGTTGTGAAGAACGTTCTGGACGCAGTGCTCGCCGGCGGCGTTCCACACTTTCTGGCCAGTCTTAAAATCGGGTTGTATATTACCATCGGAAGTTCTGTATTCGCGCAGTCTTCTTCCGAGTTATCTGAACACGCGCGGGCTGCGCGGACCGCCCAGGCTCGCGGCGACTTTCGGACCGCGATCCACGAATACCAGATTCTCGCGCATACCGTGCCCGGCAGCGCTGAGATCCACACCAACCTTGGAATCGCCTATTATCTGAACAACGATACGACCAGCGCGTTACAGTCCTTTGGCACTGCGCTGGCAATTAGTTCGAAGCTGTTTCCTGCGCGGCTGTTCTCGGGCCTTGCATATTATCGAATAGGGCAGCCGGACGCCGCGGTCAGGGAGCTTCGAAAAGCTGTCGAGCTCAACGGTTCCGATCCGGTCGCGCGGATGTGGCTGGGGTACGGTTATGTCGCACAGCAGCGTCACGATCTCGCGGTTGAGCAGTTTCGCGCGGTTTCCGAGGGTCAGCCGAAGGACGTAGACGCATGGTATGCGCTCGGTCGCAGCTATCTGGAGTTAGGCCAGGCGGAGACCCAAAAGCTGTTTGCCATCGCCCCGGACGGAGCACGTGCCTGGCAGCTTGCGGCGGAGCAATTGAACCTGCGAGGCGAAAAGGATCAAGCGCTCGCTCTGTTTCAAGGCGCGCTGCAACGGCGTCCCGAACTGGACGAAGTTCGAGAAACCATCCGCGAAATCGGAGGACTCCCCTCCGTCCCATTCCGGCCGGCCGCTCCGGATACGCATGCCGCGGAGGACAGCCGTTATCAAGCGGCCCACCGATATGAAGAATTGGCGCGGTCGGCATTTGAAAGCATCGTTCATCTCGCTCCCGACTCGTATCGCGCGCAGCAGGTGATGGCTGAGTCCCTAGCCAGCGAACACCGCTATGAGGAGTCGAACGCAGCGTACCGCGAGGTCGTACGCTTGAAATCCGACTTGGCGGGGATTCATCAAGCGATAGGGAAAAACTATCTTCGCATGGGTCGGATCGAAGAGGCGCTCGGTGAATTTGATGCGGAATTGATCGTCCAGCCGTTCTCATCCTCGACAATGACGCTGAGGGGCAGAGCCTTGGTTTTGGCCGGGGCTGACAACGAAGCCGAGAAGGCGCTCCGTCGCGCTCTGACCCTGGATCGTCCCCCCGCGGAGATCGGGAAGCTGCTCGGAAAAATCCAGCTCAGGCGCGGCCATTATGAAGAAGCTACCCGGAGCTTAAACGCGTACCTCGCCAAGGAACCCGATGACCCAAACGCTCATTATCTACTTCTGCGAGCTTACAAACTGGTTGGCAACACCCGGGGGGCCCTGGTTGAGGGCGAATTGGTTCGTAAGCTCTCTCGAGACGCACGAGCCAGAAACAGCGCACAGGCATTTTTCGACTTGCTCCGCAAGCAGCAGCACTCGGAGGGTGAGGATAAGGAACGAGAAAGCCCCTGATAACGCTTCCGAGGCGAAGCAATGTTCTACCCGCGAATGAGGCCGTCGCGCGGCACCTGCGCGCTGGAGAGTTCGCACGATTTTGCCGATACCAGACTTAAACGCACGTTCGTACATGCAGCTGCGGGCGATCCACTTGGGTCAATCGCTTTTATCTGCAGGGCTCTTCAGCGAGGCTCGGCAACCTTCGCCTTGAGTGGAGCCCGATCTTCGCAACGGACCACTTTGAAAAGTTTAATCTAAACGATGACTAATCCAGAGAATGGCGTTGTGCACCAGCGTTCGGTAAACAGGGTGGAGATGCGCGTGTTCGTCATGGCCGGGGAGCATATAAACAACGCGGGCCTTCGCGTAAGGGCCTACCCAAACGACAGGAGTTTCCTTTAGCGGTGATTCCATCTTGACAAGCACGCGGATGTTCGGCGAATACCGCATACCGTAATACACCTCATCGACCAAGCGGAACGGACCGATCCCTCGGGTGATCGGATGCTGTTCGGTTGGAATCAGGTGAAGATCCAAGTCGTGCTTGTAGGATGACGCTGGAGTCGCGTCTTCGGCAGTGAAAAAGTATTTGGCTCCTTGAACCTCGCGTTGCCACCAATCCCAGGCGTTGAAATCGGAGATGGCGTGGTGCAGGATCAGAACGCCCCTGCCGCTTTCGAGAAAATCCAGGAGATTATTGCGCTCCGGATCGGGCAACATTCCGCGATACCCGTCATAGAGTACCAGCATGTCGTAACGAGGTCGAAGGTCGGACTTGAGAGCCTCCAGCATGGAAGTCGCGTGTGTCCACGTGATGTCGTCGTAGCCGTCGAACAAACTGTAGAAAGAGGTCGGATAGGCGTGCCCCCCTGTGATCACCAGCACGCGAACGGCGTTAGTTTTGCTCCGAAACAGATCGACGTGAGCGACCGCCCCTTCTTTTCCCGACGCGCTCCATAGCGCTCCCCGAACAAACAGATCTGCGAATCCGTCCTCGTACATTGCCGGCAAATCATTGCCTAGAGTCAGACAGAAAACACGCCCTTTACCGGATGTTGACTTCCATGCCACGGGTTCCTGATTAGGCGCCGTCGCTATGATTTCGGCATCCTTTTCGGGTTTATTTTTACCCGGCCCCATCCATGCATTCACGGCTCCGCGTCCGACCAGCAGAAGTCCCTTGCCGTGATTCACGTATTGATGGATTGGCTGGGTATCGCCCAACACATCACTCAAGACCACCAGTTCGTATGGCAGGAACAATTGCTCAGTCGCGCCCGCCGCGGTTTCATTCACGGTCACGTCAAATTTGCCGTGTTCCGTCAGAACTCTCCGCATGAGGTCGGCCATGGGACGGTCGGAGGCGAGAATGAGAGCGCGAGGCCGAGGCTCCGCCGCCGAACCGGTCGAAGTGACGGCCAGCAGCCCAAACAGCACGATGATGCCCGAGAAGATGGTTCGCATAATCAATCCATGAGCATCCGCTTAAACATCCGCGTCTCTTCGGCAATGGCGCGTTCGACGGCGAGACGCTCAATACTCGATGCGCCGAAAAATCCGTGCACTCCATTTGTTTTTTTCAAAACAAAACGTGCGTCTTCCGGCTCCGCGATAGGACCGCCATGGCAAATCACGAGAACGTCGGGTTTGGCTGCAATGGCAGCGTCTCGTATGGCCTGAACCCGCTCGACGGCTTCTTCCAGCGGCATGGCGGTAGCTGCGCCGATACTGCCTTTCGTGGTCAATCCCATGTGAGCCACCACCAGATCGGCGCCGGCCAATGCCATGCACTTGGCTTCTTCCGGATTAAACGCGTACGGACAGGTCAGCAGGTCCAGAGCGTGGGCTACACGAATCATCTCTATTTCCAAGCCGAACCCCATGCCCGTTTCTTCCAGGCTGAGGCGAAAGTTGCCGTCAATGATGCCTACCGATGGGAAATTTTGAACGCCCGCGAAGCCAATGTCCCGTATCTGGGGCAGGAAATGCGTCATCCTGCGGAACGGATCGGTCCCGCACACGCCTGCCAGCACGGGCGTGTGATTCACTACTGGCAGGACCTCCTCCGCCATTTCCATGACGATGGCGTTCGCATCCCCATAGGCCATCAGTCCCGCCGTGGAGCCCCGGCCAGCCATGCGGAAACGTCCGGAGTTGTAGATAATAATCAAGTCGGCGCCACCAGCTTCAGCGAACTTGGCGGAAATACCGATTCCGGCGCCAACTCCGAGGATCGGTTCTCCTCTTTCGACCACTTGGCGAAGCTTGGATAAGCATTGGGCGCGTACAGGCAACATTTTCGTGTTTGCAGGTTTCATCTAGATTTGTCGATTCACGAGTCTTAGAAACTCCGAGGCCAGAGCCTCGGCAAAAATCGGGTCGTTAATATGAGCATCCACATCGACAACCCGGACGTGACCCTCGGCGTTTTCACGAACCGCGGTGAACAGCGCCCGATCCGCCTCCAGGTCTTCGAAGGGCTGGCCCGCTGCATCTAGAGCCGATAAGCCCCGTAACGGGAGCACGACGGTTACCGGACCTTTGGCGGCCGACATCTTGGTTGCCAGCTCCCGGCCCAGTCTGGCGTTCTCCTCGCGGTTCGTGCGCATCAACGTCACGTTGGAGTTATGCACATGAAGATTCCGGCCTGCCAAGTTCTGTGGAACCGTGGAGCGCGGGCCGAACGCCACCATATCCATCGCTCCTACGGAGATCACCTGAGGTAATCCCAGTTCGCCTGCAACCTTGAGTCGATCGGGTCCAGCGGAAAAGTGCCCACCCAGCAGTTCCGCGGCTAATTCGGCGGTTGTGATATCCAGCACTCCGGTCAAGAATCCATCGCGCGCCAGCCGCTCCATGGCCTGTCCGCCAGCGCCATTGGCATGAAAGATCATCAGCTCAAAACCATTGCGGCCCAGAATGTCTCGTACACGGTTTACGCAAGGAGTGGTGACTCCGTACATCGTGGCGGCCGCGAGCGGTCGCAATTCGCGTTCCGGCTGGCCGTGCAAACTTAACGCCGCCGACAGGCCAACCATGCCCAGCATGGCGGCTGCCGCATTCCGCAGAATCACACGAGTAAAGCGATTGAGGCCCGAAAAATCCGCGACGGAATACTGCATCGAAATATCCGATGTTTGCACGAACTGACGCGTATTGCCGGAGGCAACCGTCGAAACCATGAGCTTGGGAATGCCAATGGGAAGCTCGCGCATTCCGCTGGTTGCGATAGTCGTGCCGCCGGAACCACCGATCGAGAGGATTCCGGCGATTCTCCCCGCATTGAGGCGAACCCACTTTGCGAAACCAACTTCCATAGTTGTGACGGCAACACCGCGATCGCCGATGCTCAGCAGATCCTGAATGGCTTTTCCCCCTAGTTGCGCAATCTCATTTTGAATAACGTCGGCGGTGAACGGGCTCTCGTACACGCCCAAATCCACTATCAGTGGGTGGGCTCCGGCAGCCTCCACCACACCTTTCAGGTATACGATCTCTTCACCCTTAGTGTCTAGTGTTCCGGCTACGACGATGCGGCGCGACTCCGAAAACAGCAAAGCCTAGCTCAAGGACCAGGGAGCGCGATACTTCTTACTCAGCAGGGCAGTGGCTTTCGAATTGTCGACCACTTTATCGGTTTCGGGATCCCAACAAACCGTCGTTTTGGTCCGGTAAGCGATGTTCGCCAAATGCAGCGGTAGAGTGGTCCTGTATCCGTCCAAAGAGCCAACCACGGCGGGCTTGCGCGACCGTACGGAGTCCAGGAAAAGGTGCTGGTGAACGGTGTCACCGTCCTTGAGCCCGGCCGGACTGACGATTGGCGCACCCTTCTCCTTTTCCGGGATGATCATATAACCGGACCGGTCGACAATCAACGTGGCTTGCGAGCCTAAGAACTGAATCCCGTGATCAATCCGGTGGCCGCCACTCGGGAAAGCGGTCCCGTGCGTACAGGAATAAGTCATCATGAAATTGGGAAAAGTCCACACGCACTCGGCCGTATCGGGGGTGTCCCGCACATCGTCGAAGACGTACTTGCCACCGGCAATGGCGGCTTGGGTGGGACCTTTCGCGTTCATGACCCACATGGCGGTGTCGATTAAATGAACACCCCAGCCCAGAATCATACCGCCGCTGTAATCCCAGAAGTAGATGTAATTCCAATGAAAGCGGTTCACATTGAAGGGCCGCTTGGGAGCAGGACCCAACCACATGTCGTAATCAACGCCAGCGGGCGTTTCGGAATCCGGGGGATTGCCGATCTGCATGCCGCGCGAACCTTTCGGATCGGCTACGATGTTCCAGCCATTAAGGCAATGTACGTGCGAGACTTTACCGATCTTGCCGGATTGCACGATGTCGCGCACCTCCTGGAAGAGGGTGCCGCTACGCTGCTGCAACCCGATCTGGACAATGCGATCGTGTTCCTTCTCCAGGCGAGCGAGAGCTAAACCTTCTTCGATGGTGTGCCCAACCGGCTTCTCCATGTAAACATCTTTTCCAGCCCGAATGGCCCAGAGCGCCGGGATGACGTGCCAGTGATCGGGAGTCGCAACGATTACGGCGTCGATATCCTTGCGGTCAAGCATGCGCCGGAAATCGCCGTAGGTATCCCGCTTGCCGGGAACACGCTGCTCGAACTTTTTCAACTGCGCCTGATCCGGGTCGCAGATGGCGACGATTTCGGTATTGTTGGCGCTGAGAAACTGCTTAGCATCCCAGGTTCCCCGGCCGCCGCAGCCGATTAATGCCGCACGGACTGCATCGTTACGTTGCTGCGCCGGTAACAACCCCGGCATTGCCAGCGCCCCCGCGGTCTTAAGAAAGTTCCGCCTGTTATT
>JBBSHP010000098.1:0-9967 GCA_038232555.1 Bryobacterales bacterium | reverse complement strand
GTGAACACTGTTTTCTACGTTCATCCGGGGTCTGGGGCGCATTGGAGGGAGAACGACGGCTACTCGGATTCCGAGTGGTTTGATGCCCAAAGTGAGCCGGAAGGACCGCCCGTTCAAAATGGCTCAAGGCTGCAGCTCGCCCACGTGATCTTTGAGCATTATCGGGACGAGTATAACCAGGCGTTTCCGGAATGGCAGCTTCCAGCCAGCCTGACGAATTACAACCGCTTTCCCGCCACTGGCTCACCCACCACGGACACCGCGAATTGGAATAGCTTGCACCCCGGTGATAAAGAGATCGTCAATCGCATCCTGGTCAATTATGGCAAAGCCATAGAGGCTTATCTCAGGAAGCTGGTGAGCCGTAATGCGCCCTTTGATAAGTATGTCGCGGGCCAGCGCAATGCGATTAGCTCAGACGCCAAACAAGGATTGAAATTGTTTGTAGGAAAGGCGGGCTGCGTGAATTGCCACAACACGCCGCTCCTGTCAGACGACGATTTCCACGTCATCGGCCTAGCTATCAATACCAGCCTGTCTCCGCATGCCGATCCCAGCGAACGCGGGCGTGCATTCAACCAGCCTCTCATTTGCGACCCCAAAGTAGCCGACGGGGATTTCAATGTGAACGGCCATTTCAGCGACGATCCAAGTACAACCCGCGATGGTAATTTCTGCGGACAAACGATTCCCGACGGTTTGTGGCGTACGAGAGGACTTCGCCACGTGGCCGAGACCGCGCCATACTTCCGTGACGGCCAAGCCGCGACCCTCGAAAATGTGATTGAATTCTATGATCGCGGCGGCGATCCCACCGGCAGTTTTCTAGGTGATCCGAAGGAGATCCGTCCGTTGAACCTGTCTGCCACGGAAAAGCGGCAGCTTAAGGAGTTCCTGAAAACGTTGACCGGCGATTCTGTTCCTGCGCAGTACGTCGCAGATATCCACAATCCTTGAACCAGCCCGGCTACAGGTCGGTGAGCGCCGCCACCAAGGCGCCTTTCGCGGAGGTGTGCAAGGGATCCTTCGCCATGCGAATTTCGGAGATCGGTATCGGGAAATCCTGTTCTTTGAGCAACTTCTCGAAACGGTCCCGAAATCCTTTGGGAAGTGCGGTGCCTCCACTGAGAACGATCGGGATTGGCCGGGTGAATTTAGGTTTATTACGCGCGCTGAGAAACGCCTCTTTCATGGCGACTACCAAGCTTTGGATCATCTCGTCGTAGTAAACGCCCAAAACCTGGCCGGTCTTGTCGGAAAAAATTCCATTGAGATGGAAGGTTTCTTCCTTCACGATACGCATGCGATTGGCGCGCTCGCCGGTGACGGATGCCGCGCTCTGGTCGATATAGTCGCCTGCCTTGGCAATAGAGAAACTCATAACGGGCACCGACAGGTAGGCCAGGCAAACATTGCATAATCCGCCTCCGCAGCTGATCCCAATGCCCGTGTAGTTGGAATCCTCCAGTTCGGCATACACTACCGCCAGCCCTTCATTGATGCTGCGCCCTTCATAGCCAAGTTCGCTAATCACCTGCTTCAGCGTCGCCTCATGATAGGTGAGGCTATCCTCCGCTCCCAGGGGCGCGGCCGGAATTGTAAAGCAAACCTTGCGCTTGCCGGGTTGTCCTTCGAGCAGAGATTGGATGATCTGCTGAATCATGCTCAAACTTTCGGGTTCCGATGCGTTGAGCACGCCCCGGCTCATGGTGCGGCGAATCTCCCTATTCAGGAGATCGGCAAACCGGTCCGACTCGTTGCCGCGCACCACGATCTCAGTACCATTGACAGTGTGCGGCACGTCAGCCTTCGTCAACACCGACTCCGTCATTCTGGAGAACGGAATGGTAACGAATGCGTTGAGTTGCGTCTTATATTGGAACTCCTCGCCTGCGTTGTGAGCTAGGCAAATGCGACTGGTTCCGACATCGAGTCCAAGTGCGGCAGATGCCGCTTGATGATTAGTTGCCATGATTTTGTCCTTTCTTCTCTTTAGTGGTCATTCGGTGTGATGATTCGCGCTAAGACGCGCGAATCTGGTTTGTAATAAGGCTCGGTATCGGGGTACATCCAAACCGAGGTGGGCGGCTTGCGCCTGAACCTCGTTGTCCGCCCGCAGTAACCCCGGCAGCAGCCGGGTACCAGTTGAATTTAAGTATCCCGGGTCGTAGCTGAACCCGAAGATCACCATGCTGGCAGGCGGCTCCAGGTAGGCGTCCGGAAGACCAATAGCCTGGAATGGAAAATTCGCCGCCCAGTCCGTGTGATATCCGATCAGTTTTTTGACGGGATTGATCGACACCAGCGCGTGTGTGATGCAATTGGTGGCCGTGATGTGGTACTTGGCCCGCAGCATGCCTGTAAGCACGCGCGCTGCGTAGATTTGCGCCGGGGTAGCCGAGGCTCTCTCCTGTCCAGGGCGAGTCTGCGTCTCAATCGCGACTGCCAGGAAGCTGGTGTTTAGGCCAACGTAAACCGTATCCCGGTCGGCCCACACGGAGTTCCCGGAATGGTACGCAATATCCTCTTCCTTAACTACTCTGAACACTCTACCGAAATGATCGATTAGGAAGTGGTAGGACCGGTTCTGCTGCACAAACCGTAAGACTTCCTGTCCAATCCGCTTCAAATTGCGATCTTGTCCGGCCTGAAAGGGAACCTCATCGCTCTCGGTGGTGTGAAACACGATACCCGACGGCCGTTCGAGGTACTGGGCCTTTTCGGCATCGATGTTTTTCCTGGCGAAGACGCGGTAGCGCCCGCGCGGCTGAGTGCTCACACTGTACCGGTTTTCTATTCGCAGACCGTTGCTGTACGTTTCGAAGTCGTCTTTGCGATCCACTAGCCACACTGGTGAGTCATTGGGCGGCTCGGAGGACAGCACGAGAGGCGGCGCCAGGATCACCGGTCTGCTCATCGGTATGGAATCCAGATGGCGGAACTCAAACGCAGACATAACGACTCCCGAAACGAGAACCACCGTCAAACACCCCGCTAAAACCGGCGCGATCCGTCCACGGCGACGGCCGGGCTTGGGCCATTCGGAGCCCATCTGTTTTCGTAAAAACCTGAGCCGCTCTTTGGGGTCCGCCACAGCACGAGCACGCCATTCGATGATGGCCTGACGATTCAATCTCCGCACGGCGCGTCCAGATACCCCATTCCTTTCAGTTTCTTGCTGGGGAGGATCTCCCTCCCACTAACACCATCGGCGGACGGGGGTTAGAACCTTAGACGGCTCGGAACAAATTTCTTAGAACAATCAGCGGAGAATGGGGCTCAGTTCCGCGCTAACATGACAAGGGGATGGGAGCCGAGGATCGTACCAATCAACGTCTAACCGAGTTGCGGGAGGGACTCCTGATACACCATAAAGTTCTCCTGGATTCGGAACGGGCTTTCTACGAGCACGAGGTAGAACGGATCACCACGAGCAATCAATTTCTCAATCTGGTGTTGAACGATCCCTGGTTCGCATGGTTGCGCGAGCTTTCCCAGCTAGTGGTGGCCGTGGATGAGGTCCAGGATAACAAGAAAGATCCACCCACAGCGGTCGATGCCGACCGGCTGGTGGCCCAAGCCAGGGTTCTGATCACACCTGCTGAGAACGGAAGCGGCTTTCAGAAAAAATACGACGAAGCGATGCAGCGGGATCCCGATGTCGTGCTCGCCCACGGCAAAGTAGCCAGAATTCTGGCTGGACTGGCGGCGGAGGGGTGAGAGCTGCAGCTAACAAATGCTGATAGGAGTACGCTGAGACTGTATGACAACCAATGAGCAGTACCACAAGACGTGCAGAACGTTTGGCGAAGAAGTATCCAAGATTGAACGGTATATCAAGGAGCATAAGCTCTATAGCTCGTTCGATTTCGCCAAGCTGCACTCCCATCTGGCGGCATATGCAGTTTGGGCGCAAGCCAACGCCGGGGTAATCGAAGCGGCGTTGAAGCCGGCCGAAGTCTAAATTCTCTCTTACGGCTTCTGAATCGTTACCGTAACCGGGTCGCTAATCTGGCCAGTAGCTAGCGAACGCACCTGGACAACATTGAGTCCGGAGTGCACAGTGGCAGGCAGTTGCGCTGAAATCTGTCCGCTCGATGTTTGCAGCAGCGGCGCAGCCACGTCGTCGAACAGCACGCACGAACCGCCCATAACCGTCGGAACCGGGGTTTGATCGGCGGTTGAGCTTGCGGCTAAATTCGTACCGCTCACAGTAACAAAACCGCCTGGCTTGATGTTCGCTGTGCCGTCGTTGGAGTTGACGATGGCGCGGGGACCCGCCCCAATCTGCGGCTTCGTGTTCTGGGTGGCAGGGGTCAACGGAATAACGGTCAAGCCCGAGAGGGTGAGAGCATACACGTTCCCAGCCGAGTCGACCACCATCGTCCTGGGCGGCACGTTGGCCCGGTTAGTGCCAAAGACTTCAACATACGGGTTCTCAGCCACCGCGCCTACCAGCGTCGCGCCACCAGATTGCAAGTCGAACATTTCGAGCAAGGTGCGAGGGTCATCCCGCGTCGGCGCCCCGTTCGCGGTCCGCTGCGGCGTGGTGAGCCGGACGAAAGTGTTCTGGTCAATAGGAGCGACTCCAAAGACGTTGCGCAAGCCGGGGTCTACTAGATTCTGTGTGATGGTAGAGCTGAGCACGGCTCCATTGGCGATGTAATACGCTCCGCCCGGAGCTGCACCAAGCACGCCATAGTAGCTTTGTATCGGTGCATTGAATAACTGCCGGGAAGCTGTATATTGATCGCTGAGCGTGTCGAGCAGATAGACGGTGCCAGTGCCATTCATCATGATGATGTTCTCCCGGCCAGGAGTTGCGAGCATTTGAACGGGACCGGGCTGCGTGTTCTGGGCGGTGTTGTTCGGATTCACCGCCACTGAATCGGGCGGCCGGAGGAGCGCCTGTCCACCGATTGTTTCCCACTGGGAGGCTGTTGCGCCCGTGCCATTGCTGGTCGCCATCATGAACTGCAATCGGCCTATGCCTGCAGCGAGCGTCACTACATGGCTGGGAGAATTCGCGCCAGCTCTTGGTATGGGTGGAAACTGGATCGCTCCTACAGTCTTCTGGGCGTCCAGATCGATCTGGCTGATCGATTCGCCTCCCGTGTTTGCGACATATAGGAATCCGTCGCTGCCGATAGCCATTTGATGCGGAAGTTGCCCCGCATCGATCGGCGTGGTGAAGCGCTGCTTTGTGATGTCGAAGACTTCGATCCGATTGTAGCCCGAGTTGCTGATGTAAACTTTGCTCCGAGCTTCATCCAAAACAATGTCCTGGAGGCCCTCCGTCACATTATTTGTAGTTGTCGCGACAGGATAGACCACGCCCCGCTCATCGGACGGCCGATAATTCATGAACACTCTGATCGTATTAGGAATGTTGATGGCGTCTACGGAACGTACATTTACGTTAATAGCGTTGCCGGCATTGCCGTTGTACAAATTGGTCCCGGACTGCCGGGCCACGGCGCTGCGGCCTGGATCCATGGTGAACACCACACTGGACGGAGCCAACCCGCTCACTGCTTGGCTTTCCAGCGCCGTTCCGGTATCCGGTACGCTGTAGGTCAGCTTGCCGTTGCCCACATTATTCACCTTCAAAGACATCTTTGCGATGCCGGGATTGCACTGATCCTGAGCAAGAAATACAGTGGTCGTTTCCGGCATCAGGATGGGCTGGTCGAACAAAGTCGCGAGCGGCAAAGATACCACTCCAGACTCTGAAAGTCCCCAAGCTCTCGATCCGTCAGAGGTAATTACGATCCTCGCAATGATGCTTTCGGGAAGCTTGATCCCAAGGCGGATAGCCAGATTGCGTGAGTCTGACAAGAGCAAGGTCGAGGCTTGCGGGCGCGCCGCGGGCGTAACGACGGGGGCGACATTGAAGGCGCCGTAAATGGTGGTTCCGTCCGGCGAGAACACGCTGCCACCCACATTGGTGGTGTTGTTAATCCCTGCCAGCGGAAACGGGGCGTTAGTCGAATTCTCCTGCCCGATGACGGCTAGCGTGGCAGTGTCGTACAAGGTGAAACCAGCCATGAAACGCGACCCGTCCGGGGACACCGACAGCGCCGTCGACTGGCCAGTCACGAAACGGCTGCGGAGCAAGGTGCCTGAGAGGGTCTCGTAAACAAATGCCACGGTTTGCGTACTGTTGGCAACAACACTGATACCAATGATGAAATTACCGTCTGGGGTGCGCAGCAGCTTTCCGCGGAAAGTGGTGGTCGGGCGCGCCTGCACGGCCGGCAGCCCGGTTGGAGTTGCGGGCGGAGGCGGAAATTGCACAGCTACGACTTGTTGAGCCAGCGGTTGAGTACGATCGAATATCAACAAAGTATTATTCAGGTTCCCGTTTCCATTGCCGCCAGTGGAGATGAGGGCTCTTCCATCCGACCCCACCTCTACGCCTTCGGGCTTCGCGGGCAACGTCACGGTCTGGATCAGGCTGTAGCGGTTCAGATCGATCACACTTACCGTAGAGCTGGTGTTGTTAGTTACGTATAAATACGAGTTGTCCATGGACATGGCTGCCGCCAGGGGCCGCTGTCCTACAGTGATAGGTCCTAGCTTTTGATTGTTGATGTAGTCGTAGACATCGATCCGATTAGCGTTTGAATTCACCAGATACAGCTTGCCCCGGCTTTCGTCCAGGACGATGTCAGAAGGCGTGCCGCCGAGCGAAATCACGGTACCAAAGGTCGCGCTGGTGGTCTGGGCGAAAAGGCAGGACGCGCAGGATACGACGAGAGCCAGGCTGACCGCGAACCTGATACAGCTCGGTCCACAGCTGAAAAGCGGGGGAAATTGCAAAAGGAAGACCTCGCTTCAGTTTAACCCACCGTACACAGGATGGTTTCTAGTGGGATCGCAACATGTAAGATGGAGGGCACGGCTATGCATATGACTATGGCACACACTTCGATCCGGTAACCGAACAACTGATCAAGCTGATGCTCAAAAAATAAATAAAGATATTTACCTACCCTGCCAATATGTTGCTGGACGCAGTCGTGGAAACATCCCGGTTGGTCGGGGAGACAACTAAGCGGCTTCAGAAGACCAGTTTGCTTGCCGAGCTTCTGCGACAGGCGAGTCCCGATGAGATCGAGGTGGTAGTCGCGTTTTTATCCGGGCGTGCTCGGCAAGGTCGGATCGGTGTCGGTTATGGTGCTCTTAGGGATGCTGCGAGTTCAGCAGCGGCTCAGCCGAATCTCAGCTTGCTTGAGGTAGACCGGACCTTCCAGTTGATCGCGGGAACGAGCGGTGCTGGTTCGGAACGGAACAGGTCCGAGCTTCTGCAAGGGCTGATGGGCCGCGCTACCCGCGCTGAACAGAATTTTCTGCAAGGTCTTCTTCTCGGCGAGATTCGTCAAGGTGCGCTAGAAGGTTTGATGATCGACGCCATGTCGAAGGCATTTGCTGTTCCGGTGACACGCTTGCGCCGGGCCGTCATGTTGCAAGGCGACATTACACCGATAGCCCGTATTTTGCGTGAAAAGGGGGAAGCGGGCCTGTCCGAACACAGTATCCAGTTGTTCCGGCCAATGCAACCGATGCTGGCGCAATCGGCCGAAGACGTCCGCGAGGCGATGGGCGAACTCGACCAAGCCGCTCTTGAATACAAGCTGGACGGTGCCCGGATACAGGTGCATCGGTCGGGCGGGGACGTCATGGTATTTTCGCGCAGCCTGAACGATGTCACTGCCGCGGTCCCTGAAATCGTCGAAGCGGTGCGAGCCATGCCTCAGCGCGACCTCATCCTGGATGGCGAGGTGATCGCGCTGGGAGCGGCAGGCCGGCCGTTTCCATTCCAAACCACGATGCGCAGATTCGGGCGCAAACTGGACGTCGATCGAATGCGAGGTGAATGTCCGCTCTCCCCATTCTGGTTCGACCTGCTGTATGTGAACGGCACCTCGTTACTGGACGAACCTCAAAATCGCCGGTTCGCCGCCCTGGAGAGAATGGCGCCGGCGGAGTTTGTTGTTCCCCACACGATTGCTTCCAACCACCAGCAAGCTACCGACTTCTTCCAGGGTGCTCTGCTGCAAGGGCATGAGGGGATCATGGCGAAGGCTCTGGACGCCGGATATGCGTCCGGCGGACGGGGCCAGAGCTGGCTTAAGGTCAAGCAGGCGCGCACGCTGGATCTTGTGATACTCGCCGCCGAGTGGGGCAACGGGCGCCGCCAAGGGTGGCTCAGCAATCTTCACCTGGGCGCGCGCGACACCGAGCAAGGCGGCTTCGCGATGCTGGGCAAGACCTTCAAGGGACTTACCGACGACATGTTGCGCTGGCAGACCGAGGCTCTGCTAAAAATTGAGATCGCTCGCGAGGGACACACTGTGTACGTGGAGCCGAAGTTGGTTGCCGAGATCGCATTCAATGAAATCCAGGTGAGCCCGCGATACGTGAGCGGGCTGGCTCTGCGGTTTGCGCGAGTCAAACAATATCGGTTGGACAAGTCGGCTTCGGATTCCGATACCTTTCAGACTGTACAGGAGTGGGCGGCCGTAGGTTTGCGAAGTTAACGGCACCCGTCCGCGGTTATGCCGTCAGAGTGGCGGGGCCGAGACGCCCGGAGTGCTTTCCAAGGCGCTGGCGTAATTCGGTTCGTGCTCTGAGCAGGCGTGACTTCGCAGCCGCAACCGAGATACCCAGTTGCTGAGCGACGTCTGGCATCGGAAGCTTTTCCACATCGCGCAGCAGGAATACATTGCGCAAGAGTGGAGGAATTTTGCGGATTTCGCGCTGAAGTAAACCCGCCACTTGTTGACTGCCAAGCAATTGCTCGGGGCCGGAGCGCCAGTCCCGTAGCTCCAGGGTAGCCACGTCGTCCCCGATCCGAACGTCATCTATGTAGAGGAAGCGCGCGCGCCGAGTCTGCCGCAGTCGCATCAGGCACTGGTTAACGACAATGCGAGTCAGCCACGTTGAAAATTTGGAGTCCTGTTGAAACTGACCAATGTGCTGGTAAGCTTTCCACAGCGCGTTCTGCACTTCATCCTCGGCGTCCTGGCGGTCTCGTAGGATTGAAAAGGCCAGTTTGGAGCAGCTCGCTTGGTTTCTGCGAATCAGCTCGGCATAAGCGTCAGCGTCCCCCTGTTGGGACATCGTTACTAGTTGAGAGTCAGGCGTTCCGGATAGTTTAGGGTTAGGGATTTGCATCTGGGTTTGGTCGGGACAGTCCAATCAACAGCCCCTATGAACGACTCTAGCGATGCACGGACCCCAATACTAGGTGTGGCTGAAGGCCATTTCAGTGAGGCTGAAATCACCGCTGATAGATTCAGCAGTGCTAATATGAGTTTTGACATGACTGAAAATAGCGAGGAGACTATCAGCCGTGTTCTGTCCTCCTACGACCTCGGCCCTAAGCTGCGCCAGCTCCGGATGCGCAAGAAGATCGCGCTAGCTGATCTTGGTAAGCACACCGGCCTCTCAGCCTCGATGCTCAGTCAGCTAGAGAACGGCAAGCTGATCCCGACCTTGCCCACTCTGGCGAGAATCGCAATGGTCTTCGATGTCAGTCTGGACCATTTTTTTGGCAACAAGCGAAGGCGCGGCGTCTTCACTGTTGTGCGAAGCACGGACCGGATCCGGTTTCCGGAGCGGCCCGACGTTCCGAAGCCGGCCTATTTCTTCGAGTGCCTGGCGTTTGCGACCCAGGACAAAAGCTTGCAGGCCTATATGGCCGAATTTCCTCAACGAACCAAGGACGAGGTCAGCGAGCACGTCCATGACGGGGCTGAGCTAGTGCACGTGACCGAGGGATCGCTCGCCCTTCACTACGAAGATGAGGATCACGTGCTCAAGGCAGGAGACACGGTGTACTTCGACCCTTCTGAGCCTCACTCCTACAGAGGATTGTCAAAGACTCCGGCCCGAGCGGTTATTATCACTACACCGCCGCGAGCGTAGGATTTACCGTAGCTAAACAGCCTTCGGCATGGCC
>JBBSHP010000097.1:0-9968 GCA_038232555.1 Bryobacterales bacterium | reverse complement strand
CAGCGTCCCTGTGCTCGAGATATCCAGACCGGACAGAATATCGAGCGATCCCGAAACGGTGGTCGGCTCCCCCACCAACTCCAGCCGCCTCGGATCGAACTTCTGCGACTTGAGCTCGCCCGCGATGTACCCGCCGTCGCTGAAGTATAGTTGCCCGCCCTGAAATAATGCGCGGCTCATGGATGTGCGAATCCGCTTCACCGGTTTTCCGTCGAGAGAACCAACATAAACTTTACCTACGTGACGATTTCCCTGCGCGCTAAATAAAAAGTGTCTCCCATCGGGCAAAAATGAAGGGAACGCGTGCATTAGCTCTTCCAGCGAAGAATCGAGTGTAGTCACCCGAACGGGAACTCCGCCAGAGGCGTTGACCCGGTACACTTCACTAAAGAACTTCGGATTGAACAGGATAGTGCCGTCCCGGCCCCAGCTGCCGCCGCGGCCTCCAGGGGCATCGCAGATAGTCTGGACGGCACTGCCCAAGGGATCCAACTTTTTCATTTGGCCACCGGCGAAAAACGCGAGCTGCCGGCTGTCGGGAGACCAGAATGGGGAGTAAGCGCCTTCGGTGCCGGGGAGGACGCGCGCGTTGAGCGCATCCAGCGGTCGAATCCACAACATGCTTTTTCCGTCAGCGGTAACGGCGTTAAACACAAGCTGTTCGCCATTCGGCGAGAGCGCCAGATCGAGGTTAGGACGAAAGGACGCTCCGGGGGGTGGGGCTACCGCAAATTGCACAGACTTCTGTGCGGGAGTGGCGCGCAAACGATATCCAGCCCATCCGGCCCCGGCTAATGCAATTGCCACAGTAGCGACAATCGCCGGCCATCTCCATCGCGCCGGTCGTGCCACACCTTCCCGGCTACTGGCAATCCAGGCAATCTCCCGTTTCAAATCTCCGGCGTTCTGCCAGCGCTCATCCGGCTCTTTGGCAAGACAGACGCCGATTAAGCGTTGGAGGAGGGGCGGCACCGCCGACATCTCGGGGAGCGGTGAATTGCAAATCTCTTCCGCCAGCGCCTCGGGTTCGCGCTGCTTGAAGGCTCGATGCCCAGTCAGCATTTCATAAAGCAGCAACCCGTATGCAAAGATATCGGTCCGGTTATCGGTAGCCTCGCCCCGGACTTGTTCCGGAGCCATGTAAGGGAGGGTTCCCCCCATAGGACCCGTCCAGGTCACTCCGACTTCCGTCCGATCGAACCCAAAATCGCCGGAGGGCCTGCGCAAAGCCGCCAGTCCAAAGTCCAGCAGCTTGGCCCCAGTCTTGGTGATCATTACGTTACCCGGCTTCAAGTCGCGGTGAGTAATATTGCGCTTGTGGGCCTGGTCCAGCGCAGCGCCTATCTGGGTGGCATATTCCAGAGCTTGCGGCAACGGCAGCGGCCCCCGCTTCAAGCGGTCGGCCAATGTCTCGCCCTCCAGGTACTCCATTACCAAATATTCCCGGCCTTCTTGCTCGCCCATATCGAAAACGGCACAAATGTTCGGGTGCTGCAACTTTGCGATCGATTGCGCCTCACGGCTCAAGAGGGACCGGACCTTATCCCCCGTCAGGGCCAGCCGCAAAATTTTTATCGCCACCCGCCGGTCTAAACGCGTGTCCAGGGCCCGATACACCATCCCCATGCCGCCGCTTGCCAGATGAGACTCAATCACGTAGGGTCCCAGCCGCTGGCCCGGTTGCAAAGCAGCGCGCATCTCAACCGCGCGCAGCCCCGCCGTTGCCGCACCCTCCTTCAAGAACGATGTCCGATCCTCTCCGGCCAAAAGTGCTTTCAGCTCCCGGCGAAGTTCTTCATCGCCCCCGCAAGCCTCCTCCAGGTACGAATCCCGCTCCGAAGGGTCGCGCTGCAGTGCCGATTCGAACAGCCCCTCCAACTGCTTCCATCGCCCGTCCATCATCCCGAGTTTCCCTCCCGCAATTCGCGCCTCAACCACGCCCTCGCAAAGCTCCAGTCGCGAATCACGGTATTGGGCGCCACCCCAAGCGCTTCAGCGGTCTCTTCCACATCCAGTCCGCCGAAGAAACGCATTTCAACTACCCGGCTTTTTCGCTGGTCGATTTTGGCGAGACGGGACAAGGCCTCGTCAATCGCCAGCACTTCCTCCAGGCGTTCCGGTGATGCGATCAAAGGCTCTTCGAAAGGGATGTGGACGACATCGCCTCTTCGTTTCACGCGCTGCCGCTCGCGTCCGTAATCCACCAGGACGTGCCGCATTATCTGTGAGGCCGCCGCGAGGAAGTGCACGCGGTCGCGCCAGGGAACGCGATCGGCGCCCAGTATCTTTACGTACGCCTCGTTCATCAGCGCGGTAGCCTGCAGTGTGTGATTCGGGCGTTCGCGCCGGAGTTGAGCGCCGGCAATCCCATGCATCTCCTGCTCGATCATTTGCAGGACACGCTCGCGCGCGGCAACATCGCCCTCCCGCCATTGCGCGAGTAGCTGAGTGACGTCCTCGGATGGGGCGGACGCGTCCAAAGTAACGGAATTATACCAAAAAATCGTTTTCCCTCTGGTGTCTCACGGCACGAACTGTCGCTTACCGAATTGAGGACTAGTAAGATGACAACAAAATTGAGTATCTTGGCCGTAACGCTTTGTGCCGCCGCCCTGGCGCAAGCGCCCGTCGCGATCGCCTATCGCATCGATACTTTTGCCGGCGCAAACCCCATCGCTGAGCGTGTGAATGCCCAGGACGAATATATTGGACAGCCCGAATCGATCGCAGCCGATTCGAAAGGAAACGTCTACTATGCGGATGCCGCCCGCGCTGTGGTCCGCAAAGTCAGTCCGGACGGAGTGATCACCACGGTCGCCGGTAACGGGAGGAGCGGATTCAGCGGCGATGGCGGACCGGCAACAGCGGCGGAGATCAATGGCGATGCGGCGCTTGCAGTGGATGGCGCGGATAACCTATATATCGCAGACACCTTCAACGTGCGCGTCCGAAAAGTGACTCAGGACGGCATCATCGATACCATCGCGGGCAACGGCATTGCCGGTTATGCCGGGGATGGCGGGCCGGCGAGGGCCGCTCGGTTCAACGTATTCATAGGAATCGCAGTTGACCGGAATGGGGTGGTTTACACCGCTAGCGGGGATGGCCGGATCCGGCGCATCGGTACCGATGGAATCGTCCAAACAGTGGCCGGTACTGGGGTCTCTGGTTTCTCCGGGGACGGCGGCCCCGCCAATCAGGCCCGCATTGGTTTCGCAAACGCCAGCGTTGACGCCGATGGCAACCTGCTGGTTCTGGATTCTTCCAATTACCGCATCCGCAAGATAACTCCCGACGGCATAATTCAAACCATTGCCGGAACAGGCGTTCCAGGCACCGATGGGGATGGTGGCCCGGCATTAGCAGCTAAAATCGGCACTGTGGCCGATGCCAAGCCGGACGGAAAAGGAGGGTTGTATCTCGCCGATCTCCGTTTCAATAAGATACGCCACATTCGCGAGGACGGAACTATCGAAACCATTGCCGGCACCGGAACCGCGGGTTATTCAGGGGATGGCGGTCCGGCTACCCAAGGTGCCCTAAACTATCCATGGTTTATTGCCACCGGCCCGGACGGGTCCTTGTTCATCGCCGAGGCTTTCAATAATACGATTCGGCGGGTAGCGCCGGATGGAACGATTACCACTCTTGCCGGGCGCGAACGTTATGCCGGCGATGGAGGAAATGCCTCCAACGCAATCCTGAATGACCCGGTGGGTGTGGCGCTGGACACCCAAGGAAACGTCTTTGTTTCTGAATATGCAGGAGCTGGGCGCATCCGCAAAATCGATTCCGTCGGAGTGATTACGACCTATGCAAGCGGAATAACAGCTCCCGGCATGTTGGCTGCGGACGGGAAGGGCAACTTGTACTTCATTGACGGCAACACGGTTTGGCTTGGGACACCGGATGGCACTTTGACCAAGGTCGCGGGAGGAGGGCAGGACGCCCAGGCGGCAACGTTGAACGGAGGGCCCGCACTATCCGCCGCTTTCGTATCCCCTCAGGGTCTGACGGTCGATGATTCGGGCAACATATATATAGCCGACACTTTTCACAACATGATCCGAAAAGTCAGCCCCGACGGAATGATCCGGACGGTTGCCGGCACGGGTGCATTTGGTTTTGGGGGAGACGGAGGCCCCGCGGTTGCGGCGCGGCTTTCTCGCCCGGAGGGGCTTGCCATCGATCCCAAAGGCAATCTCTATGTCGCCGACCACTTGAATTACCGCGTCCGGCGTATCGCAGCGGATGGAACCATTACGACTGTCGCCGGTACTGGCAGCGTGTCCCTGCTCGATAACGGGTATCCTTTCCCGCAGGGCGATGGCGGCCCCGCGACGCTCGCGCAGTTGTTCGGGCCGCAAAGGATTGCGATCGACCCCGCAGGGAGCATCTTCATCGGCGAGCACGCAAACGGTCCTTACGTCGGAAATCGAATCCGACGGGTAACGCCGGACGGCATCATTGATACAATCGCCGGCACTGGCGATTACGGCTACCAAGGCGACGGCGGCCTAGCCCGCGATGCGCAATTGCATTATGTTTCGCAGCTTGCCGCCGACGCCAATGGAAAAATCTACTTCGCGGACCGATATAGTTTCAAGGTGCGAGTGTTGACGCCTCTTTACGGCTCACTAACGCCGCAAGGCCGCCGTCCCCCGGGAGTTAGAAGATAGAAAGCCAAACCACAATTCGTTAAGCCTGCGGTTTGCGATAAAAAAGCCCGGGCTTTTGAGCGGGCTCTTATCAGAAGGCGAAACCGCCTGCTCCACTCCTGCGCTGCTTCGGCGAGAACTGACGGCAGAACCGGCAGAGCAAGCGGTTCGCGCCAAGCAGTCGCGCCATCCCGGCTGATTCAAGCTTTGGGCGGACTCACCTCCAGCGATGATGGTGTCAATCAAGTCGGCACTGTGGACCACGGCCATGGCCCGAATCTTCTCCGCCTGCGCTTCGAGCGAAACGCGTAGGCATCCTTAGAGGCGTGCGGCTTTGAGATCCGGTTCGCAGATTATTGGGCCAAGGACAGGTTCGCGCTGAGCCGAGGCAATTACCACTGGCAAAACGAGCCATGCTGGTGTTCGGCCCGAGGGGGCGCGCACTGGAAGGGAGACCGCCGCAAAGTACCCGGTGGCAGATTAAGGCGCGGGAAGACGGGGGCCATGGCCACGGCACGCTCAGCTTGCGGGACCTCCCTCGCTCATGATCAGCTTGTATTAGAAATACGCCCTCGCTCAGGCTCATCCTGCATTAGACAAGACTGAAATTGGTCTGAAACGGCTGTGCCCTGCTATACTTGAACTTTGCATTCGGCCCGTGCAGGAGTGTTGTCCTTTGTTGCGAAGTGTTGAAGATGTTCTTTAGTGTCCAAGAGTTAGAGCACCGGAAGATCGTTTTTGATGTCAGCTTTCCTCCGGGCGAGATCCAATTCCTGGATCCGTCGCTCAGTCAGGCCTCTCCACTTTTAGCGGATGGGTCGGCAGAGCTGCTGCTCAATACTTTGGGCGAAGTGCGGGTCCAAGGCAAGCTCAAGGTAACGATGGAAGGCACCTGCGACCGGTGCCTGGAAGTTGCCCATCTGCCGATCGAATCGAAGTTCGATCTGTTTTATCGTCCCGCGACGCAGGTAGCGAGGCAGCATGGCGGGGAAGAAGTGAAGATCGACGAAGGTGAGGCCGAGATCGCATTTTACGATGATGGCGGTCTGGAGCTAGAAGATATTTTGCGGGAGCAGGTATTGCTCTCGATGCCGATGCAGCGCATCTGCGCTGAGCTTTGCAAGGGCATTTGTCTGGTGTGCGGCGAAAACCGCAACGTGACAAATTGTACCTGCGCGGCCAAGCCCCCGGACGATCGTTGGGAGGCTTTGAAAAATTTGAACGTGAAAGGAACTTAGAATGCCCAATCCGAAAAGACGACACTCCAAACGCCGCACATCCATGCGCCGCGCCCATGATGGGCTGGTGAAGCCCGGTGTGGCGGAGTGCCCCAATTGCCACGAGCCAAAGCTTCCGCACCGGGTTTGCCCGAAGTGTGGCCGCTACAAGGGACGCGAAGTAATCGAAGTCGCGGAAGAATAGACGGCGAGAGGCTTGCTACCCACGCACTGGACCTCATCCCATGCTGACCATCGCCGTTGACGCAATGGGCGGCGATACCGCGCCCAAGACGGAAGTGGAAGGCGCTATTCGAGCCGTTCGTGCGTATGGCCTTCGGGTGATCCTGGTTGGACGCGAGGATCTTCTCCGGAAAGAGCTGGAGCAGCACGAAGGCATCGCGGATCTGCCTATCGAGATTCGTCACGCCAGTGAGCGGATCACCATGGAAGACAGCGCTGCCAAAGCGATGCGCAGCAAGCGCGACAGTTCCATTCGAGTGGCCACCCGCCTGGTCAGAGAAGGTGTAGCGCACGGAGTGGTGTCGGCCGGAAACACTGGAGCGGTGATGGCTACCGCTAAGATGGTGCAGGGCATGATCCCGGGAGTGGAGCGCCCCGCTCTGGCTTCGGCTTTCCCTACCTTGAAGCGCCGCCCCGTGGTTGTTGTGGATGTTGGCGCGAATGTCGATTGCAGCGCACGCATGCTGGCCCAGTTTGCCGTAATGGGAGACATTTACTCGCGGGTGATCTTTCATACCGACCGGCCCCGCGTGGGGTTATTATCGATCGGAGAAGAAGAGCTGAAAGGGAACGAACTGACGCGCTCCGCCACCCCGTTGCTCAAATCGCTCCCCATCAATTTCATCGGCAACGTCGAGGGCCGCGACATCTACGCGGGCGAGACGGACGTAATCGTTTGCGACGGATTTATCGGAAACGTCGCGCTCAAAGTCAGTGAAGGTCTGGTGGACATGATCAAGAGCATGCTCCAGGAGTCGCTGAAGGCGACCATCACGCGACAGGTCGGCTACTTGCTGGCCAGGGCCGCGTTCACCGATTTCAAGAAGCGCGTGGATTATTCGGAGTTTGGCGGTGCGCCGCTGTTGGGCGTCAAGGGCGTCTGCATCATCACGCATGGGCGCTCGAATGCCAACGCCATTAAGAACTCGATTCGTGTCGCCGCGGAGTTTGCCGGGGCCAATGTGAACCAACGCATCGAAAGCGAGCTAGGCCGATGGAAGGCCGGGGCCGCCGACTAGTGCCGGGCCGTCGTCGCCCGTGGGGTCGGCATTCTTGCCTGTTGCGTGCTGTTTTCCTGCTGGCGCTCCCCAGCTTGCATGCGGCTCAAGATCCGGTCCAGTGGACTCTCACGCTGCAGCCCAAGGCCGCCCCACCCGGCTCCCACCTGCTTGGCAAATTAACCAGCAAAATCGAGAGCGGCTGGCACTTGTATTCTCCGACTACACCGAAGGGCGGGCCCATTCCAACCACCATCGCCCTCAGCGAGAGCCCGCTGGTTGCCACTGTCAAAGCGTACGAGCCCAAGCCGGAGCGCAAACTAGACCCGACCTTCCTGCTTGAGACCGAAACGTTTGAAGGCGAAGTTGTTTTTTTGCTCGATATCGAATTGCGAAAAGATGCTGCGCCCGGGCTCGGCGTGTTGGAGGCGCAAGTCCGTTATCAGTGTTGCAGCGATAAATTGTGCCTACCGCCCCGGAAGAAGACGGCGTCGGGTGGGATCAACGTCGATCCGGGCGCTCCCCTCGGCGCGGCAGTCTCGATCCCTGCGGACTACGCCGAATTCAAGACAGTGTTGAGCCGCCCGTCCCCTAATATTCCAGCGCCCGCCCCCACCCCACTGCCTGCTCAGTCACAGGATTTCGGCCGCTTCCTTCTGATCGCGTTCGGAGCCGGACTCGCGGCCATCTTCACGCCCTGTGTGTTTCCCATGATCCCCTTCACGGTGTCGTATTTTCTGAAGCGGGAGAACACGCGGCAGCGCGAGGGAATTTTGCAGGCACTGGTGTTCTGCCTGGGAATCATCGTAATGTTCACCGGTCTCGGGCTGATCACCAAAGCGATCGCGGGACCGTTCGGCGTGGTGCAACTTGGCAACAGCCCCTGGGTGAACGGCTTTGTCGCGATCGTATTCATCGTGTTTGGGCTGAGCCTGCTCGGCGCGTACGAGTTGACGTTGCCCTCCGGCCTGCTCACCAAAATGGACCAGGCTTCGCAGCGCGGCGGCTACGGCGGCACTCTGCTGATGGGCTTGACGTTTACGCTCACCTCATTCGCCTGCATTGGTCCGATTGTGGGTCCGCTGCTGGTTGCCTCGGTCCAGACGGGGGGGCTGCAGCCGGTATTCGGAATGATGACGTTCGCAGCCGGACTGGCCACCCCCTTCTTCGTACTGGCGCTCTTTCCGTCGTACCTGCAACGGCTCCCCAAAAGCGGCGGTTGGTTGATGCGTGTAAAGGTGGTGCTGGGGTTCATCGTGCTCGCAGTCTCGCTCAAATACCTGAGCTCCGTCGATCAGGTGCTGCAAAAGAATCTGATCTCGCGCGAACTGTTCCTGGCCGCATGGGTGGTGCTGTTCGCGATGCCCGGCCTGTATCTGCTGGGGTTCCTTCGCCTCGAAGGTGTCAAGTCGGAAGAGCCGGTCGGCGTCGGCCGTATGTTGATCGCCGCGATGTTCCTGATCTTCTCATTGACCTTGCTGCCCGGCCTGTTCGGAGGATCCCTGGGAGAACTGGAAGGCTTCATCCCGGTGTCAGTGAGACCTGGTCTGAACACGTCCGGTGCGGCTGCAGGTCCGGTCTGGATGAAGAACCAGTACCGCGAAGCCCTGGCGAAAGCGCGACAGGAAAATAAGCTCGTGTTCGTCAACTTCACGGGTTATGCATGCACAAATTGCCATTGGATGAAGGCCAACATGTTTCCGCGTCCTGAGATTGCCGGGCTGCTGAACAACTTCGTGTTGGTCGATCTTTTTACGGATGGGACGGACGCCGTGTCTGAGCAGAATCAGCAGCTCGAGGAGAAGCGCTTCGGCACGGTCGCCATTCCCTTCTACGCAATTCTCGATCCGGATGAGCACGTCCTCGCGACCTTCCCGGGTCTCACCAAGAACCCCGAGGAGTTTGTCAGTTTCCTGAATAGCGGAGCCGGGCAGCACGCCTCCGCTAAGAACTTATGAGACATCTCGCCGCTCTAGCAACGGTTGCGACCGCGCTGCTGGCGCAAGCTCCCGCCTCGGATCCGATCCGCGGATTTCCTCAGAGCCAATGGGCGGCCCAACACGCATTGGAACGAAAAGCGCAGGCCCTCCCCGAGCCGGATCGAATACGCGCCTACATGGAACGTATGGCCGAGGTCCCGCATCACGCGGGCTCGGCGGGGTCGCTGGCGGTCGCTCAGTACGCACTCGGGCTTTTCAAAGAGTGGGGGCTGAACGCCCAAATCGAGGAGTTCGAGGCCCTGCTTCCCTACCCCACGGCCCGCACCTTGGAACTGATTGCGCCGGTGAAGTACCGGGCTGCTTTGCAGGAGCCGGCTCTTTCGGGAGACCGGTATACCTCGCAAGCCGGCCAGTTGCCCACCTACAATGCGTACTCGGCGGCGGGCGATGTCACGGCGCCGCTGGTGTACGTCAATTATGGAACTCCTGAAGATTACGAATACCTCTCCAAGCAGGGCATCGATGTCAAGGGCAAGATCGTAATCGCGCGCTATGGCAAGAGCTGGCGGGGCGTAAAGCCGAAAGTGGCGGCGGAGCATGGCGCCGTGGCCTGCCTCATTTATTCCGATCCGCGCGATGATGGTTACTTCCAGGGCGATGTTTATCCGAAAGGGGCTCTTCGCCCTCCCCAGGGAGCGCAACGAGGCAGCGTGATGGACATGGCAGTGGGCGTTGGCGATCCTCTTTCGCCCGGTTTCGCTTCCGAGAAAGGGGGCCGGCGGCTATCTATCGGCGAGGCCAAAACGCTGATGAAGAGTCCCGTCATGCCCATCTCCTATGCGGACGCCACACCGCTGCTCCAGAATCTGGAAGGTCCGGTTGCCCCGGATCTGTGGCGGGGAGCGCTCCCCT
>JBBSHP010000096.1:0-10018 GCA_038232555.1 Bryobacterales bacterium | reverse complement strand
CAGTTCTTGGACGCCTTTCCGAATGACCTGCCGCGAAACGCCCGTTGCCCTGGATACTACCGAAACGCCACCGCGCCCCAGAAACTTGCTTTCCGCTGCCACCACCAGCCGTCTGGACCGTTCGTCCAACAGATCCCCAAGAGAAATGAAACGTTCCTTCACACCGCCGGAGTCTCCCATCAACTCCAGGATAGATTAAAACATTCTTAAATGGAAATGTTATTTGCTAACAGGCCCTAAGGTCCGACCGTCCTCCAGTTTCGTAACCCAGACCAGTTGCACCGGCTCTTCTAAACATAATTTTTGTTCCAAGCGTTCTAGCCGCCGCACAAATTGCTGGTTGGTCTTCATTGTTCCTCCTTGCTCGCGCCCTTCTCAAGCCGCTCTCCTCCGGTCGCCCGGCGCGCTTTCTTCGAGTGCTTTGAGTCGCCTCTCCAGACTCACAGTTTCTAGAATTCGCCTGCGGCCCTCCAGAATGTTGACAACGATCTCTCCTTCGTTGGGAGTGATCTCACCATCCGTGATGGCGTGAATTACCCGCCGGCTAGACGTATCTAAATCGGCCGCGCTGCTGATCGGCAGCCGTGGCATGTGTATGGAACGGTCGTGGCTGGCAGGCAGGATGCGCGACACGCACAATTTCATAGCGCTCCGGTCGTCCTTCAGAGCTTGCACGAGTAGTTTCCGTATGATCGCCTCGGCATGCTCATCGAGCAACTGTTGCGCAAGCACGGTGGCCTTGTTCTTGGCTCCTTTGGGCCGGCCCCGCCCGAAAGAGTTTCCTGGTTCAAACGGTCTTCCTCGCACCTTGCTCATGCTCCCTTCCTCTCCACCGCGTCTGTCCCGAGCCGCTCGCAGGCGACCTCATCAAAGCAGCGGCCACTCTCCTCCAGTACCGCCGTCCGACCGGTATAGGTCTGCCACCGCCTCACGATCACATCCACGTACACGGGGTCAAGTTCCACCAATCCGGCGTGACGCCCGGTCCGCTCGCAGGCCATGGCTGTGGAACCGGAGCCGGCGAACGGGTCCAGAACCAGAGCGCCCGGCCTGCTGCTGTTTTGGATAGCGCGCTCGATCAACGCCACCGGCTTCATGGTGGGATGCAGTTCATTGCGATGCGGCTTGTCCACGAACCAGACATCGCCCTGGTTGCGGTCTCCGCACCAGAAGTGTTTGCTTCCTTCCGGCCACCCATACAGGATGGGCTCGTACTGGCGCTGATAATCGGACCGTCCCAGCGTGAACGTGTTCTTGGCCCAGATTACGTACGTGGACCAATGGCCGCCAGCCTGGGTGAAAGCCGCATAAAGCCGGTGCAGCTCGCCCGACGACATGCATATATACAGCGGACCTTGGCTCACTTCGAGCATGGCCCGGCAGGCGGACTCTAAGAACTTGCCGAAGTCGGCGCCCAGATTATCGTTGGCGAGCTTCATTTTGGTGGCAGTCTTGCCGCAATAGTCCACGTTATAGGGCAGGTCCGTAAACACCAGATCGCAACTGCGGGCCTTCAGTACCCGCGCGAGATCATCGTGACGCGTTCCGTCGCCGCACAGCACCCGATGGTTTCCCAGGATCCAGAGGTCGCCAGGCATAGATACTGCGGCGGCAGGCTGGGGTGCGTCGTCCGGGTCCAGCAAAGACGTTTGTGCGACCTCGGCTAGAAGATCCTGCAGTTCCTGGTCGTCAAAGCCGGTCAACTCCAATCGATAATCCTGGGCGGCCAGGGCCTCCAATTCCAACCGGAGCAGGTCCGCATCCCAGCCGGCGTTTAAGGCCAGTTTGTTGTCGGCCAGCATGAAAGCTCGCTTCTGGTTATCGCTGAGATGGCCCAGAACGATCACCGGTATGTGGGTGTGGTTCAACTGGCGAGCCGCTAAGACTCGACCGTGGCCGGCGACAATGCCGCCAGCGGGATCTGCCAGTACCGGGTTGTTGAATCCAAACTCGGCGATGCTGGCGGCAATCTGAGCCACCTGGGCATCGGAGTGGACGCGGGCGTTGCGCGCATAGGGAATCAGGCGCTCTATCGCCCACGCTTCTATTTGCAAGGGTTCTGTTTTTAACATAATTGTTGTCCTTTGTTGTGCTTTCGTTTCGTAATTTAAGGGTTGCTGGTCGTAGGCTTAAAGGCCCCAACCCACGAGTCCGGCACGCTGAGCGTTCCAGAGCGTCGAGGCTCGCAAGCAGGTTCCCGATGGGCGGTTCTGCTCGAACCGTGCAGACAAGAATCAAGCTACGGGTCGTTTGCCCGCGCGGGTTGCGGCTCAACAAGCCAGAGGCTTCAGCCAGTCTCGCGACCTAACCGCTCAGGCAAATACCGGCTGGCAAATGATAAGTCGGTTTTCGACAGTCGTTTGTCTCAGACTCTGGATTTTTATCGTCCAGCAGGACCCGAAACGCGACCAGCAGGACAAGAAACGCGGCCTTCGGCAGGTTAAACGCGGCTGAGGGAACCCCACGTTGCTGCTCAACAGGCCAGAGGCTCACCCACTAGAGCCAAGTTAGCTGCTCGCGCACAGCAGGCCTGTGAAGGATAAGTCGGTTTCCAGGGGTGGTTTGTCTCAGGTTCCGGGTTGTTATTTGCGAAATTTCTCACTTGTTCATGGCTCGAGCCACCCAACCTTTCTGCGACCTCGGGACGGCCTTTTCGGCGTAGTGGGAAATCCGTACTGGCTGGAAAAACGTCCGGGATCCCTGTAATCACTACAGCGACAAATCCGAATGTCGCACGGAGCCGGCGGCAACGTTCATCCGGGCGAATGGTGTAGTGAGCAACTGATGGGCTGTCCCTGTTGGCCGGCCAGCCCGTGCCGCGTTATCTCTTCGGCCGTGCTCGTAAAATCAGAGACTTAGGTTCATTCCCGTGTTATTTCAGCGTTATTAAACGCAAGACCGGCCCTGAGCTCACCGCCAGTGGCCTATTTGGAGCGTCCTTCTCAGAGAGGGAGAGCGCCACTTTCTTTGGGGAGCCAAATTTCCAAGTCGCGGCCTGACCCACCGTTTTCCTTTTCTTTTCTATAACTTTCCTGGTTCGAGTGGCGCAGTATTTCAAACGGTTCGAACAGGGTAGTCCGTAACGCCCGGTCCTGCCAAGCCGCCTTTTCGACAACCACCTGGAGCAACCGGCGCTGCTCGGGGGCGGGTTGCTGCAGGAACAACTCGCTCGCCCGGCTCGTCAGGCGCAGCATGTCGACGGCCTGATCGACCGGGGCCGGCGTGGCTTTCTGGACATCTTGGATCTTACTCTGCAGCCCATCCTGCTCGGAGCGCCAGGCAGCCGATTGCTTGTCGAAAAATTCCTGGGTGATCCGCCCATCGAGCTTGTCCAAGTACATCGTCTCGATGCGCGCTTGGATTTGCTCGTACCTGGCCTGCAACTTCTTTATAGCCTGCGCGCGGGCCGCCTGCTCGGTCTGGTCGGAGGCCAGTACCTCGTTACCAAGCCATTCGAGGATGACCTGCGGAATGACCAGTTCCTGCAGAACTTCGGCAAACTCGCGGGTGAGAATTTCCTGGCGCGTGTATGGCTCCTCGCATTTTCCCCGGTTGCCGGTGCAGTGGTAGTACACGTACTTCCGTTTTTTCAACTCGCCGACAAACAGGCAGCCGCAGTGGCCGCAGTGGACCAGTCCGGTGTACGGGAAATCGTGCTTCACTTTCCGCGTCTTGTTCTCGGCGCGAGCATCCAGCAACTCCTGAACACGCTGCCAACATTCGCGGGTGACCAGAGGCTCGTGAGAGCCCGCGTATGTGCTGCCGTCCCAATCGAAATCGCCGGTGTACAACCGCTTTCTGAGGATTTGGTGAACGACACTGCTGTAGAGCTTGCGACCGCGCAGCTTGAGACCTTCGCCGTTAACTTCCTTCACGAGCACCTTTAGCGAATACCGGCCGGTGGCAAATCGTTCGAACAACTCCGTGATCATCGGCGCGGCGTCCGGGTCCGAGACAATCACACGCTTGCCGCTGGGACCGTCAGCGTTCCGGTACCCTACCGGAGCGCAGCTTGGGTAGATGCCGGCACATGCTTTCTCGGTCATCCCCTTCACGGTCTCCTCACCCAAGTTCTGGCTGTAATTGCGGGCCATCAAGACCTTTATCCCGTGCACGAACTGTTCGTTCGACCGTGATGAGCGGCTGATGATTTCGTTCTCTTTGACGAAGTGGACCTCGACGTCGAACTCGTCTATGGTCGCGTAGTCTTTGATGTTTCGGTAAAGGCGATCCGTCTTCTCCACCAGAATCGTCCGGCACACGGCATGGTGCTTTTTCAGATGCAGGAGCATTTGGTTGAAGTTGGTTCGACCGCTCGCCTTGGCGGTTTCAATATCGGTGAACTCCTGCGCAATCACAAAGCCTTTGCTGGTGGCGTAATTTCGCAGGAGACGTAGCTGCGCGGGGATGCTGAATCCCTCCTTCTCCTGATCCTTGCTAGACACCCGGGCGTACAGCACAACTTGGATGGCACGCGCCGCCGACCCGTTTTTGGAGGCTGGCGTCAATCTTAAGGTTCTGGCTGGCATAGCACCTCAACACTACCTCGTCGCGACGCGGTCGTCTTTCGGTCCCAGTCGCGCAAGATGCCCGCGAACTCCCGGAGCCTGGAGCGCGTCGCCGCCATTGAGCATCGGTGAGCGCACAGCCCGCGTGCAGCTCGAATGTGGTGCGCGCAGAGGCATCCATCTGATCTCGACTTCGGTCGGCGCGATTACTCTGTGCATGCATGGCGGTTGGAAAAAGAATCTCGCGTGGCCAGTGGCGAATCCTACCGGGCGGCACTCCTTGGTTCACCAGCATTGAGAATGCGCGCGGCCTCCCGATGTTGTGTCGGCGATTCTTGCCCTGAAGAGCAATAACTGCCGGTCGCCAACCATTGCTCCACCCAGCGCACATCGATCCGGCGACGGCGTCCGACAGCGACGGACGGAATCTGGCCCGTCCCAACCAGGTGAAGACAGAGCCGGTACGGCAGACCGCTGTCTTCCGCGAATTTCGGGATGGTAATCAGTTTGGTCATCATTTACTCCAAACAGGCCGGTGCTCCCGGACCAGTGGATGAGCGATGTTTATTTTGGCCTCGCCCTTCAGGCGCTTAGTTGTATGGCTTCCGGCGTTGAGTGTGAACTTCCGGGTACGCCAGCGCAGAAATCGAATGCGGCGCCGGTTTCCGATGCCCACGAAAAGGTCCAGATCCAAGGCGAGCGCCTCAGCACTGGAAAGAATCCGGCAACAGCGGCCATACTCATTGCGAAGCTCTATCACGTCCGGAGTGCGGTCGATAATCTCGCGTAGTTCGGCACCATCAAACAGCATGTTTGTTCGGGGACTCCTCCAGCGTCTGCTCTCCCGATGACCCCAGGGTGAGGGGAGAAACCCGAATTGCAGTTTCTGATTGGATTTTGGAGCTTTGTGTAGAAAACGTCGAGTTGTGGCGTGGTGCTTGATCCGGGCGGTGCCCATAAGCCCTGGATCTACAGCGGGTTGCAACCAGGCGCGAGTAGTTACTTAGAGTAGTTACTGCAACTACTTCTTTTTCGGTCCGCGGGGTAAAGGCGGCAGGTTCAACTCCGCCCACCGCTTCGAAAGCCATGAGCGGGCGGCTGACGGGTCCAGGCGGAATCCCGCCATCCATCCTCGAGCGGCCATGAAGGGCTCGGCCGGAGGAGTCACCACGCGGCGTGCCTCAAGCGTCTGAAATACCGCTTCTTGCGAACTGGGCCGGCTCTCTGGGATCTCTTGGAGTGCTTGGTCGATCACTTTGTACTTCTGGTTCCGCCTCACCGGATTCTTGGACTTGCGGCTTCCCTTGGGCCCTTGTGCTTCCAGTGCGCCAGGCTGCTCAGATTTCGATGATGCGCTTTTCGTACCGTTGCTCGCATCGGCTGGCCTGCGGGACGCATAGACCGACTGCCAATGTGCCTTTCGGTCTTCGATGTATGGCTTGATCGCCATGGCAAGGTTGTGCCGTTCGTTCAGCCCGATGTACTGCCACCATTCCAGATTCGACGAATTGATAGCAGGCGGCTCGCCTGGGTTGGGGGCTGGAATGACGGCATGAAAGCGATACCTGTACATAACCGCATCGCCGACCAGTTGGTGGTAGAGGCAATTCTTGTCTGGATCATTTCCAGCGAGCACGATGATCTCGCGGCCCTTCCATCCGTCGGCGGTAGTCTGCCAGTCTATGCGAGTTACCTTTTCTCCGGGACTGCTTTCCCATTCACTCCCAAAAACATTGCTGAGCAAATTGCGAGCCATCGCATTGAGAACATCCTGTGCGTTCCTCGCCTCCGTCGATGGTGCTTTGCGATATGCAGCCGCGTTCGCATCGAATACTTTTGTCGCGTACCGCCTGAGGGGTTCAATGATTGCGCTGGCCAGCGGCCAATCTGGACCGCTGAATAGTTTCTCAATCTCGCTCCGTAATTCAGAACGCCCGCCCAAAGTCACCTCAGCTATGCGCTGTTCATCTTCAGTCGGGACCACCGCGTCGTCCGGCTCTGACGGAACGTCCGGATCGATCCATTCAACTTCGCCACTTAATCGGGTGACGGGAATTGGTCCTTTCTGCTCGGCTGTTGTCATCATCCAGATTGGGTCTGTTTGTGAAGGCCGGTCCAGCGATCCCCTTTCGGGGCACTCCGTTTGGCCTGTTCGGAACGCTCTCCTGTCCATACCCACGTAGCCAACTCCATTTTGAGAGAGTGAGGCAAGTCCCGGCCAGCCTCTTTGCCGTCCGCCTGCGGTGACGGACGTCCATCGCCGCCCGTAGGACTTGACGAAACCGCCCGCACGGCCGAGTCACTGCCCTCAGCCGCAGCGGATTTCTTGTAGCTTTCGGGAATCGCCAGGAGAATCGCGCACGTTGCCGGCAGCTTTTCTTCGCGGATGTCTGATGCGTGCGCGCTAAAGGCCGCATCCATGACACCGGTGACTTCAGCGGAGTGCCGTCTGTAAAGCTGGATTACCCTCTCAGCGACTTGATCGGCGGAGAGAGGTCGAAGATGTCGAAGCACGCGGCTTATCTCGCCGTAGTGTTCAACTATCTGGAAGTCATTCATTGAACCAATGTCTGTCGCAGTGCGGATGAAACTCTCCACCAACGTCAGATCGCCAGCTTTGGGGTGTTCGCCTTTGAACCGCTGGGCCGTAAGAAGGTCCGCTCTATAAATCGTGTCAGGGTCGCTCAGAGGATACCCGGCTGGCAAGGGTGGCAAACTTGCGGCTGATGCACTGCGAACAGCGACCACAGTGTGGCTGCTCCTTGGTTTGCTCGTGAGTGTGCATGCAGCTGACACTTTGCTCAATAAGATGGCTGCATCCGGCATCGCCGATCAGATTGACAACATGGGTCTTGGTTATCCAAAGGAAAGGATTCTCGACTGTAAAAGTCTCTTGGATGAGATGACCGAACAGGCGCGTAAAGCCGTCGAGAACTTGTGGATGAGTCGTGCGGGTGGCACGCGCGCCGACTACCTGCTCACTGATCGGCAAATTCAAGCCAACGACGCCGTTCTCGTAGAACCGAATGTGCTTGAGGCCGAACACGTGCGCGACTGCAGCGGCGAGAGAAGCATAAAGGAAGGTGCGGCTGCGCTGCGTGTATTCTCGACCATCGGTCCCGCTTTGATGAACCCAAACGGGGACATGAAGCGGCGCATTCTGTTTGCAAATCGCATGGAGGCCGTCGATTAATTGCTTTTGGCGGCTAAACACTTTAGAGTTTGAGCGGTGGCTAACCAATGCAACTCGACGCTTATCAAGCACAGCTTCCTGAACAGTGCCGCCGAGCGAGTCGACGCCACCTGAAAACAACAGCACTTCATCAAGCTCTTGTGTTGCTAAATCTCCATCGCTGAGTTTCAGGTATTGCTGGATGGGCACGGCGTTGATATGTTGCGCGAAGTGAAACTCGTAGGTGTCTTCCGACAGAATCGTGAGCGTTTTCTGCAACACATCTAGAACATTCGGCGACGACCAGATCGACGGCAGCCGAACGGGAATCTGGAACACGAAGTTCCGCCGCCAGTGGCCGCCGAATGCGAGCACACCTTCTCCACCGCGCGTGACTGCCTGGTCAGCGCAATATACGTAGCTGGCGATTTCGATCAGGTCCGTCAGGATGTCGGGAACAGCGCTGGATAGCCGACGGCTGATGTTGTCGATCTCCAAATCGACGTTCGGCTCGTCGCCGCCCAAGTCCAAACGGACGATGTTTTCGGGCTTGGTGCCACGCCGGGCCGGAACACCGCCGCAGAGGATGATGTGGTCAGCGCTCGCCACCCTCTGCCCCCTTTTGAAGCTCTGCGCCGAGCTTCGTCATGGCGCGATTTATGAATCCCGCCGCCTTCCTTGGTGTGATGCCACCCTGGTAATTCGCCTTCGAAAACCACTCGGCCGCGAACTGTTCAACAATCTTGGATGCCTGCTTGCAATGAATCGACAACGCCTCCCTGAATTGCCGATTGGCATCGACTGTTGCAAGTGTGTTTGATAGTTCCCGGCTGAGGAAATAGGTCAAGTACCGTTCCGTCACCCGTGCAAAGAAGTCGCGTGCGACCACCGAGAAATTGACCGGCGTGCCCAGCCGCGCCAATTCGCGATGAACATCTTCGGGCGTCGTTTCGAACAGGATCGTGGTTCGTTGCCCCAGGACTGAACTGAGGGTTTCCGCAGCGCCCATCTGGGCCATCTCTCCCAAATCAGTGCGCCCGCCGAAGCGGTAAACATGAGCGTCCACGGCATCGGAGAGGCCGCCGACCAGTTCCAACAGAGTCGCTTCACCGGTGATGGCGATACCGATCTTGGCAAGTTCCGCTACAAAATCAGCTTTTCGAGCGCAGAGCGGCAGCTGTGTCAGGAGCCAAAAGGAGTGTAGAAGGGCGGGGTCGCGCGCCGCATCCTCCAAACCGAGTTTGGAAGCGTCGAGAGTTGCCGCAGCAATGTCAGCGGTGTCGGCGCCGGCCCCGACCAGGCCGACCACCCCCAGCCATTTTCGTGTTCGCGGAAGCCTACCGAGCCGAGTATGACCCATGCAACCTCAACTGTTCGCTGCACATTCACAGCGGATTAACTACTTTATCTATTTCGCGGAGCAGATGACGAGCGCCAACAGCTTGGAGGGGTTGGTCCATGCTATGGACCTCTCGCCGCCCAATCCTCACCGAGGGCGCCGCCCAACTTCGCCATCACGCCACGGAAACTCTGGGCATAAGGCAAGTCATTGGGAATAGAATGGTTAATCCTAGGTCGCGAGACCAGACAGCAAGCGGGCAGGTGGCTCGGTGCCATTTCCCACCCGGCGGAGGGCACGTTACGCCATGTCGCGAGCCCAATGCTGAAACAATATTTCATGCCAATGTCCTCAGAACGATGGAAGCAAATCACGCCTTCGCAATTCCCATGGGAGCGTGAGGCATTGGATTTTGTGCGAGAGCGGCTGCCGGACATCGATCCTTACCGGGCTTGGGCAAACTTCGAATTCATCGCGGACGACGGCACCATCAACGAAGTCGACCTGCTCGTGTTGACGCCGCGCGGCTTCTTTCTTGTTGAAATCAAAAGCCGGCCGGGAACCCTAAGCGGCGACCGCGCCACGTGGGTCTGGGAATACGACAGGCGGTCGCATACCGAAGACAACCCTATCATTCTCACCAACAGGAAGGCGAAAAAGCTAATCTCGCTGCTGAAACGGCAGAAGGGCTGTCAGAAAATCCGCGTGCCCTACCTCGATCCGCTCGTCTTCTGTTCGCATGAAGCGCTCGATTGCCGACTCCAGGGTGTCGACCGTTACCGCATCTGCCTGCGCGACACGGACAAGACGGCCACCCGTCCGGCATTGCCGGGAATTATTGCGGCCGTAAAGTCCAGAAATGTGGAGGGGCTGTTCGATAATTTCGAGCTGCTCGTAGATCGTCCGATGGCGAATGCCATCTCTCGCGGCATGGAGCAGGCAGGTATCCGTCCGTCACAGAGGTCGCGCCGCGTTGGCGACTACATTCTGGGCAGGCTG
>JBBSHP010000095.1:0-10074 GCA_038232555.1 Bryobacterales bacterium | reverse complement strand
CGCTTCGAGTTCAGCATGATGGAGAGCCTGTTCGAGATTTTCGGCTTGCAGAGGCAGCAGCGGCCGCTTCCTGAGTTGCCACAGAAATGTCGCCGTCCACAATCCGCCCATCGCCAAGGGAACGGTGAGGTTCAGCCAGTGAATCTGGAGACCGGAACGGTAAAAGCCCGGCATCACAATCCACATCAGGTCAATAAACCGCATAAATAAAACCACGGCAACCAGGCCCGATAACAACACTGGATTTCGCTTCAGGGGCCGCGACAGAAGTAATAAAAACGGAATAACAAACTGGAAAACGATCAGCAGTACGCCCAACCAGCCCCAGGATGTTCCAAAGCGTTTCCAGTACCATGGGATCTCGTTAGTGAGGTTCCCCGACCAGACGATCACCAGCTCGGAGAATGCGAAATAGGCCCACAACATGACAAACGTCAACAGCAGTTTTCCGAGATCGTGAAAGTGTGCCGGCTTTACACGACCGGCCAGAGGCGCGCGTCGCGATAAGAGGGCCAGGACGACGATCGCGAATGCGATGGCGGTCAGCCCCTGACGCGCCACAAACAGGAACCCCCACATCGTGGACGACCAGTGCGTTTCCAGCGACTCGGCCCAATCCACGGTAGCGAAGGTAACCGTGAACACATAAAGAATCAAGCCGGGAGCACTGATCGCCGCAAGACGCTGATGCAACCCGCCTCGCTCATCCTGTTCCGCCGACCACCGGTTCAACAAATAAGCGAATCCGAGCCAGATCGCGAAGTAGATCACGGCGCGAACGATAAACATTTCCGGATTCAGATACGGACTGCGATGCCGCAGTACGTCGTCGCTCGCGACCAGGCCGGGACGGGCCCAATCGTAGAGAATCGGCAGGCCCATCGCCATCGGGATGAAGAGAACCGCGAGCATAGGCAAGGTGCGGCTAGCCGATTCGAAGGTCCGGCGCGTCACAACACCCCAAGCGCCGCCAGTCAGATACTGCATCATCACGATGGCCATCGATCCCAGTGCCAGGCCCAGCCAGAACAGATAGCTCATCAGGTAGGAACGGAAAAACTCGGCCGGGCTGAAAAAAGCGCCGATCGCGGAGATTACGGAGAATAAGACTCCGCCGCTGAGCGCATAGGTCAGCCAGCGGCGCACGTCGCTTTGCAGTTCACTGGACATCATATAGGCCGGCGTCATTTTCGTTCCCCCAGCGCGCGACGTGCGTCCTCGGGTACATCGGCAATGCTTGCGTTCCGGCTCAGTTCCAGAGCACGCAGGTACGCGACGATGGCCCACCGATCGGCTGGTTGGATCTGATCGCGATAATCGCCCATCGCGCCAAAACCGTTCGTGATGACATCGAAAATGTATCCGGGCGGGACCTGCCGCACTCTTTCGCTAAGCAGGTCCGCCGGGCGCCAGAGGCCGCGCCGGTAGATCATGCCGTTTCCGTCGCCGGTACGGCTGTGGCACGGGCTGCAGTAAATGTCATAGCGCTCTCGCCCCCGCTGCATCAATTTCAGGTCCACGGGTACGGGTAGCGCGGAAGTCCAGGTTCCATTCGCCATCCCTGTATGGAGCAGGTCGGTATCGTTCAGTTCGTCTGTGGCGATGGTGCCTGCTGGAATCGGACGCGCGGAGCGGCCGTCGGCAAAGAAACGGCTGAGCGCCAGCGGCTTGTATTTCGGCTGATCCTGCATGTCGCGGCGGCAACCCGCCAGGCTCACGACGGCACAGACGGCCAACATGGTCTCAGTCGTTCTCAACTTCCCAAACTCCGATTGGCTCAAAACGCTTCAAAATGTCGGACACGACCGATGAATCGATAGCTGAGTAGTCGTTCTCGACGCACAGAAAAAAACCGTCCCGGGTTGCGTGGGCGAATTCCGGGAGATTGAATAACGGAAAATGAGGACGCGGCAGACCGCATAGCGCCAAAGTTCCAAAGAAGGCCGCACAGGCGGCCAGCAGCACTGTCAACTCAAAGAGAATTGGGATGAACATGGGCCAGCTATAGAGCGGCCGCCCACCCACGTTGATCGGATAATCGATAGCGGCGATGTAGTACTGCAGAACCCAGGCAATCGCAGCGCCTGTCAAGCCGGCGAGCAGCACCATCGGGGCCACCGGATTCCCGCCCGGAATTACTTTATTCAACTCCTTGATTGGATAGGGTGTGTATGCCTCGACCTTCCGGTAACCGCGATGGCGAATCTCTTTGGCGGCTTGCAACAATTCATCCGGACCGTCAAACTGGGCCACCACGCCATAAATTGGAGAGCGATTCTTGCGGATCATTTGATATTCCCTCCGCCGGGCTTTGAGAACGGAAGCAATTCCCGCACTTCAAACATCGAAATCATCGGGAAGAAACGCACGAACAGCATGAAGCAGGTGATAAACAGGCCCACGGAGCCATATAGGAACGCGTTGTCCCAGAAAGTGGCCACGAAGTTGGCCCAGGATGACGGCAGAAAATCCCGTCCTAAACTGGTGACGATGATCATGTAGCGCTCCATCCACATGCCGATAAGGACCACCATGGAGACAGCGAATAGAGGCTGTGGCGTGATGCGTACCCACTTGAACCAGAGCGACTGCGGAATGATCACGTTGAAGAGAATCACCGTCCAGAACGACCAGGCCTGCGGTCCGAAGGCGCGGTTGTTCACTACCGCCATCTCGAACGGATTTCCGCTGTACCATGCCGTGAAAGGCTCGATAACGTAGGTGTAAGCCAGGATCAGTCCGGTGGTCAGCATCAGCTTGCCGCAGTTATTCAGGTGGCGCTCCGTGATCAGATTGTGCAGACCGTAGACCGCGCGCAATGGAATCGAGAGCACCAGCACCATGGCGAAACCCGAGTAAATCGCCCCCGCCACAAAGTAGGGCGGAAAGATGGTGGAGTGCCAGCCCGGCAGAATGGCGATTGTGAAATCGAAACTCACTATCGTATGCACCGACAACACCAGCGGCGTTGCCAGTCCGGCCAGCAGGAGCGAAGCGGTTTCGTGAAATCGCCAGTGCCGTGAAGCGCCCCGCCAACCCATGGCGAGCACTCCATAGAAGCCGTACTTCAGACGCGTCTTCGACTGGTCGCGGAGGGTGGCAAAATCCGGGATCATGCCCAGCCACCAGAACAGAAGCGAAACCGTAGCGTAGGTTGAAACCGCGAAAACATCCCAAACCAGCGGGCTGCGAAATTGCGGCTGCACGGTCATGGTATTCGGATACGGCAGCAGCCAGTAAAACATCCAGGGACGCCCCAGATGCATCACCGGCATCAGTCCCGCGCAGGCCACCGCAAAGATCGTCATCGCCTCGGCGAACCGGTTGATCGAGTTGCGCCAGCTCTGATTCAGTAAAAGCAGAATGGCGGAGATCAGCGTACCGGCGTGGCCGATTCCAATCCACCATACGAAATTGGTGATGGTGAAACCCCAGGCATTCGGAATTTCGAGGCCCCACACGCCCACGCCTTTCGCGAGTATGTAGGTAGTGCTAATACCGAAGACGATTAACAGAAAAACGCCAAATCCAAAGGCGCACCACCAGAACAGCGGCGTCTTACGGGTCAGTACAATCGAGGAGATCTGATCGGAAACCGTGGCGAATGTCGAACCTGGAACGATGACCGGGGCGGGATTGCCAGGATCGGGCGGACGCTTGGCGTGACGCTGCTTTTCGAGCAGACCTGTCACGCAAACCCGTCCTTCAATTCCGGATTCGGATTGCGAAGCTCCGCCAGATAAGTAGTTCTGGGGCGGGTATTCAACTCCGCGAGCAGCGCGTAGTTCAGCGGTTCGGCCTTCAGCTGCGCCACCCGGTTGTTCTTGTTGTTAATGTCGCCGAACACAATAGCTTGCGTAGGGCAGGCCTGTTGGCAGGCGGTCTGGATTTCGCCATCGCGGATAAATCGGTCCTCGTTGCGTGCGTGAATCTCCGTCTCGCGAATTCGCTGCACGCAATACGTGCATTTCTCCATTACGCCGCGGCTCCGAACCGTAACGTCCGGATTGCGTTGCAGCTTCCAGCTTTCCGTGGTCCAGTCCTGGAAAAGCAGGAAGTTAAACCGGCGCACTTTATATGGACAGTTATTGGAGCAGTACCGGGTGCCGACACATCGGTTGTAAATCATGTCGTTCAGCCCATCGCTGCTATGATTGGTCGCCTGAACGGGGCAGACCAGTTCGCATGGCGCGTTCTCGCACTGCATGCAAGGCAGCGGCTGATAGTAAGCCGCCGGGTTCCGCAAGTCGCCTTTGTAGTAGGTATCGATGCGAAGCCAATGCATCGCCCGGCGCGCCAGCACCTGCTGCTTGCCAACCACGGCAATGTTGTTTTCGGCCTGACAGGCTATCACGCAGGCATTGCAGTTAACGCAGGCGCTCAGATCGATGGACATGCCCCAGGCGTACCCTGTATAGTTCCATTGCGGATACAGCGTCAGTTCTTTGGGCGGTTCCTTGGCTTTCTTCGCGGCGAAGTCCGGTTCCCGCTTGTACCGGTCGACGGTTTCGGAGATCACCAGATCGCGATCCTCCATGAACTGATGCATCTGCGTACTTGCAAGCGGATAAACCTTGCCAGTGGGGTGCAACTCCACACCCGCGCCCGACCATAGTCCATTCGATGCCCGGATTGCATAGGCGTTGAATCCCGCGCCTTGCCACGCGCGTCCCGCCGCCCAATGCCCGTAGCCCAAATGAACGGTGACGGTATCCTCCGGATGTCCGGGTTGAATCCATACGGAGCCTTCCACACTCCTGCCGGCGTACTGAATCCGCACGTGTTCCTGGTTGCTCAGTTTCTGCTTTTCAGCCGTGACCGGGCTGATGTGGATTGCGTTGTCCCACGTAAGTTTCGTCATGGGATGAGGCAGTTCCTGCAGCCACACGTTGTTAGCGTAGCGGCCGTCGTAAATGTAAATGTCGGGGCGGAACACGATCTCCATCCCTGCCGGTGCGCTCGACCTCGCAGCGGCGGGGATGTCGCGATTTGCCGCGGGCGTGATCGCCGGCAGCGCCGAATTCGCGATATAGCCATCGTGAACCGACTTGCGCCACCAGCTTTCGAAGTCGCCCGCGCCGCTCTTGGTGGTCCAGTAGGCGCGCACGATTTCGTAAGCGGAGCGCCCGGGAAACTGCGCGATCGAATCCAGCAGATGCAGATGCGAGACCGAATCGTATAGCGGCGCAATCAAAGGCTGCTGGATCGTGACGGTGCCGTCGAAAGCGCGCGTGTCCCCCCAATCTTCGAGGAAGTGGGATTCAGGTAGATGCCACGAGCATTTGAGCGACGTTTCGTCCAAATGAATACCCGCGTGAATCGACAGCTTCACTTTTTGCAGACGCTCGGCAAATCCAAAATCGGCAGGGGCATTAAACACGGGGTTCCCGCCCAGAATCAACAAAACCTCGATGCGGCCAGCATCCATATCCTGGACCAGCGCTCGCAAAGACTCGATCTGATCGACGGGTTGCACTTCAATCGGCTCTGTGTAAAAGACGGCGTTTCCAATGTTGCCGAGCGCTGTATTCATCGCGTGCGCGAGCGAATGAACGGCCGGCGATTGGTGTTCGCCGGGAATCACCACCGAAGCTCCACGGTGAGCTAACAGATCGCGCGCCAAGGCCGCCACCCAGGCGGCGTGCGGACCCGAGGCAGCGGCGCCGCCCTGCACCGCAGCGCTCAGGTCCCGCGTGAATATCTCGACATCCGCGTATCGCAAAGGCAGACGGTGATCGGCTTTACCCCCCGTACTCGTCATGCCACTCTCGATCGAGTACAAGCGATTCATGTCGACGCGGGCACCACGACGGCGCCGGTTCGCAAAATCGCGGGCGTAGCGCGTAGAGCCCGGACCGGACGCGAGAAAATCCGAGTCCAGTGCGACCACGATGTCGGCTGCATCGAACCTGTAATACGTGTTTACCGGTTTTCCGAAGCTTAGTTGCGCGGCCGCCCGCGCCGAGTGCGCGCCCGCCGGATCGAATTGATGCCACTGCGCGCCGGGGACTGCTTTCAACGCCGCTTGAAGCTGGGCTCCCAGCGCAGGAGAAACCACGGTTTCGGTCAGGATGCGAAGCCGCGCGCCATTGCCGGATCGCAGCGCCGAAAGAGCCTGGTTCCAGGCAATCGTAAAGGCGTCCCACCCGGCCGGTTCACCCAGATGGATCAACGCTCGAGAACGGTCCGGATCGTATAGATCCATCAGGCACGCTTGCGACAATACGTCCGAGGCGCCCAGGCTCGCCGGATGAGATGGGTTGCCTTCCACCTTGGTAGGCCGCCCCAAGTGGCTTTCCACAATGACACCCTGCGCGACCCCATTTACCGGCGCTGCGGTGGCGTAGTATTTCGGCTTGCCGGGAATTACGTTCTCCGGCGGGTCGACATACGGCATGATCATTTCCGCAGGCTGCCGCGTACAGCCGGTCAATCCGGCCAGCGTCAACGACCCCGCCATCAGCGAAATGAAACGGCGGCGGCTGGCGCCTTCGGGCCATTCCGTGGCACGTTCCGGAAATTCCGTATGCAGAGCTTCGTCGAAATCCTCGGTACGCGCCAGCTCCTCCAAACATCTCCAGTATTTTTGTTGGAGCGCTTGTTTGGTCAGTTCCTCTACCGGAACAAGCTCCCTGTGATTGGATTCGGTACTCATCGATGACACGTGGAACAACTGGTGAGACTCTGCAAGTGGTAGTCACCGATCAGTGCTTTCCCCAGCGCGATCTGATTGGCGGGAGCGGTATAAGCCATGTTAAACACCTGATCTCGGGGACGCACGAAGCGCTCAGGATGTCGATGGCAATTGAGACACCACTCCATGGTTAACGGCTCCGCTTGCCAGGTTAGCGGCATCTTGTCCACGCGGCCATGACATGTCGAGCAGCCAATGCCTCCGTGTATGTGGACGCTGTGATTGAAATACACGTACTCCGGCAGGTCGTGTACGCGAGTCCACGCGATGGACCTGCCGCGCCGGTAGCTTTCGCGGACCGGCTGCAGGGCAGGACTGGCGGCCCACATTTGCGAGTGGCAGTTCATGCAGACCTTCGTTGCGGGTATATTGGCGAATGACGATGTCTCTACAGTGTTGTGGCAGTAGCGGCAGTCGATCCCCAACCCTCCGGCGTGATGTTCGTGGCTGAACGGCACCGGTTGCCCTCGTGGTACGGCTTGCACCGTTTCGTAAGGCGATCGGACGACGAGATAACCGCCACACATCACGCCGGCGAGGCCCAGCACGGCGCCCAAGATGACGAACCGGGAGATTGTGTTCGAGCTCTTTGTAAAAAACTGCGCCATTTCCGGGCCGCCCGGTCTGCAAAATCGCGGTGCTGGAGCGCTACCGGGACGTTTTGGTATACGATAGATTTCGAAGATCTCGATCTCCTCGCCAGTCGGCTGTATGCCTTTTACGGGTGCTTTCCTCATTTCCGTCGCCGACGAGTCCTGATCCGAATCCATCCGTTTCGACATGTAGCTGCTCATGTCAGAACGAGTGGAAAATACAGGTTGTTTATTGGCTTTGGCAAGTTCCGCCGCTCTGTCGTGAGGATAGACGAACTGTTCGCCGACTCGTGCTCCAGGATAAAACCACGCTTTGAGCGCCTCGGGGGAACCAGAAGGCCGCTCCGAAAATTTCACCACAGTTTTCCCCGTCGCGTGCAAGCGCTTGTCCGGAACGGTTAACACCGTGTCTTCAATCTGCGTCTCGTCGGCATTCCAGATCTGAACGATATGCCGATCGCTTTGAGAATCCATGAGTTTGAAAATATACGTGCCTGCCGGGAGCACTTTACCCGGAAGTTCGATGGGCTCATTAAAAGTGAGTTTTGTCTTATGGTTCCATGCGTCGGCTCGCGCCGAGGGTGGAAGCATCAGGCCGAACAGACCTCCGCGCAGGCCAGCGAAAGTGTATAGTGTGTCATTGTCTTCTCCTTTTGACTATTTGAATCTTGACTTTTGTAGCGACTTCTTTAAACTTTAAGCGGATTTCGCAAACTCGTCAGGGTGTAGAGCAAAGTGGGTCGCCCGTGTACCCTCGCAGGACCTCCCGGGCCCGAGCGACTTCATCTTGGGTCCCATGCGCTACCAGCAAGAACTTGTCCGCTTTCAGAGCGGTTTCATATTGCAGAACGCTGTCCTTCGGAATCCCGATACCAACCAACGCAGCCCCAAGAGCGCTTAAGCCACCCACCACTACGCCCACCCTCTAGAGCCCCGACTATCCAAGCAACCAAAGGGCCGGCCACTAGAAGTGGGCCGACTCCCGGGGATTACGAAGAACGCAGCTCCAAATAGCAATCCCCAAATTCCACCCCAAAAGGCGCCCTGTGAACCCCAGTACTTCATTCGGTCACCGGTATTGTAGTAGCCGACCTCTCTTCGGTGTGATAATCCTTTCCAACAATGGACAGCGTTTTAATACCAAACCAGTTCGTGGAGTGCTTGGATGGCCTGCTCGGCCTCGAAATGTGTGTTGTAAATTGCCACCACCGATGTCTTTTCGTTAGACCTGGTTCCGCCTCGCTTAACGATCCTTAACTCGATTGGACGTGTGAATAACCATTCAATTCCTTGATCAACCTATCCGCCGAGGCGGGGGGCTTTATACCCTGCATCAAAATTTGTTTATTGTGCAGCTTTCGCCCGTATAACTCCTTGTTGGCGTCGAGGTCATTGCGCAATGTTGCACCGCTGAGCGATATGCCCGCAAAAACACCGCGGGAACGCGAATAGGTCAGGATTTTGGCCCCCATTTTCGCATCAGTCTGGGCTGAGGCTTCGCGCCCAACCGGACCAGCCGCGACTTCGGCATTCCCGCCCAGCGTGAATTTACTCTCCAGCAAGTGCCGCATCCCCCCGTCGCTCATTACGAGCATCACAACGTCCGTCTCAGAGCCTCCGATTTGAAAACCGAAACTCCCCCCCTCCACACGAACGGCTGCCGGAGCGCCCCAGCCGGCCCGATTGGTCCGGCGACATACAGCGAATCCCCGTCCGTATTTTCCACCGAAGCCAAACGCCAGCTTCTTTACGCTGGGCACGACCACAACGCAGTAAGCGTCGTTAAGCAGGTTTTGAGGAATGCCTTTGTCTGGCGTATCCATGATCTCCTTGAGTACGTCGGCGGAGGTGGTAAGCCGTTCAACGGCAGTGTCGGCATAAATCGGCTTGATCCCGGCAATTGCGAAAATCGAAATGCTTCCCAACACAACCAGTGAGTACGGCGCTAATTTAAACATCTTCATAGAATCTTCTCCTTTGCCGCCCAGCTAACTCGACGGGTGCGGTCGAAGTTTGGCGGCTTGCGTGTATACGTATGCAAGTCGCGGGCCGATCCGTATTTGATAAAGGTAATTCGTCGGCAGGTGGTGAAGAAGCCGCTTCCGAAGAGGAACGGTGGTGTGGGATGTTGCCTCAAAAGACGCACTTAGCTCGAAATGGCGCAGCCGTGCTTACAAACGCGCTCACGTAGCGAAATCTCAAGCGGAGCGCAGGCAGGAGAGTCTGTCGATGCGCCAGTGAAGGAACTTCGATTCCGAGCGGCTATGTGAATGCCTGGCATGGAAGAGACTCGTGCAGTGCACATCGCCTGCCAGTGATCGATCTGAGGAAGCACTGAGGCGTGCTGGCGATGTCACTCCTCGGTTGTTGTTTGTGGGTCGATTGGCGCCCGTCGTCGAATCGCGGGGAGGATGGCCTGGAGAATCCCGCGCCGGTCCGGCCCGGGTCGGGTGTAGGGGCGAACCATTTATTGTTACTGTGAATGCGAAGTGAGATGCGCAGTAGCGTTATGCCGGAACTATCGCGGGTGTTTGCATCCTCTTATACACCAATGCCACCACGGCCCCAAACACCAGGTGTGTGAAGATCGTGACGGGATTACGCGCCGTGGCGAACCATGGGAAGACGGCGGTAAAGCCGTAAAAATTGACGAAATAGAAAATCAATCCGAAGGCAAAGCCGATCGCGATTGCGATTCCCATGTCTAAGCCGTTTACGACAAAGGCCAGAGCGATTCCGAAAACAATTGAAAGGGCGAAATGCACCACAAGCGCGGCCAAGAACATG
>JBBSHP010000094.1:0-10097 GCA_038232555.1 Bryobacterales bacterium | reverse complement strand
ATCATGATGATCTCGTAGCCGCGAAACAAAGTGGCCATGGAGTTCACATCCACGATTTTGCGCTCTTTCAGATCCGCCACGGCGTGGAACGCAAGCGCGCCCGCCACACGGGTGACGGGGTCGAAATCTACGTTCTTGATATGCCCATTGCGCGCTAGCAGTTCCTTTATTTTGTCGTGCGTCAGGGGTTTCCTGGCATCCGGGGCGGAGATGGGTGTCTCGGTCGTATATGGATCGGGAATTCCGCCTTTTAGGAATGGGTTACCTTGAGCGTCGAATTCGACCGGCAGATTACGAAAGCACATTAGAGAGTGATCCTTGTCAATTCTTGTCTTCTTCACGGAAAACGGTCACGCGGCCATCGTAAACCGGCTTAGAGGCATCCGGACGTTTGAGACTCCAGTACTTGGAGTCGTCCCCCTTCCGCCCGGGGGGGTGCGTTCCGAGATGCTGCCACTGCTCGTAAAAAAAGTGAATGCCGCGATGCAGCCAGCCAGGGTTCGGGATATCACCCCAGCCACTGGGCACCTCGCCTTTCCAACTCCAGCGCACTTCATGATTGTTGAACTCTTGCGTGATGCGGCGCAGCCGGCGTATGACGGAGCCGTAGGCGCGAGAAGCATTGCTCGACACGATGGTACCGGGCGGCTTTACATAGAACGGAGCGAAGCGATCCGGAAACCCGGGCATGGTGCACCCAATACAGATTCCGCCGGTATTCATGCATCCGCCCATGTGATTAATCGCGCCGCGCGAAGTAATGTTGCACTGCACCACGGGGCCCCAACAGCCAATCTCGACGAGACATTCGTGGTCTCCATAATCCTTGGCGAAGGTTCCTTCTTCGTAAAATCCCGCGCGCACGCAACGTTGGTGGACCGTTTCGCTGAAGAGCCACGCCGGCCGGCCCAGTTCGTCGAATTCTGGCAAAGGCGCGATGCCCTGTAAGAACAAGAGAACCATAGCGACGGTTTCGGTGAAATTGTCGCCCACGGGTGAACATCCCGGGATATTAATGACGGGCAGGCCGAACGCGCTGCGGTAATCGCGTCCGAGAAAATCCATGAGCGACATGGAGCCGGTGGGATTGCCCGCGGCCGCGGGAATTCCGCCCCAGGTGGCGCAAGTGCCGATCGCGATTACCGCTGCCGCGCCGGGCGCCAGGCGTTTCAGCCACTCCGCGGTAGGAATCGGACGGCTGTGCTCATCTCCATTGGCGTCTTTCCCGAGTTTCTCCGCGCCCATGGCGGAGAAGTATCCGCCGGTGGCCGCGGCAATACGCTCATCTGCAATCGAGCCTTCATAAATAACGACATAGGGCGCGCCGAGTTCGCCCCTCTCGGCCATTTCGTAACTGTGAATGAACTCTTCGCCAGCCTCGAGCGATAAAACGGTGTGATGCAGAACTACTTTCGGCATGCCGGCCACAGTCCCGCTAAGCAAGTTTTCGACGCTGGGGTTGGTTGCCCCAACCACCGCGATCGAGCATCCGTCACAACTCATGCCGGCCAGCCAGAAAGCGTGGACCAGTTTGAGGGGACCTAAAGGATGGCGTTCAGTTTCAGGTTGAGGCTCAATTTCTGGAATGTGTGTTGCGATCGACTCTCTGGTCAATTCAGCTACGTCAGGCATTGCTCCTCCCCAGGGCTTGAGCGACTTGCTGTAGATTACCGTCCGCTGCTGTAAAGTGTACTGCGGTCTGCATGAGGCCATCGGATAGCGCCGATAACCCTCCATTAAGTTTCGTGAGCTGGGGCGGCAGGGCGGCCGTTTCCACTTCAATGGCTCTGACACCCATCGCGATTTTGTCCAAGGTGCAAGCAATACTGTTTAGCGCGTGCCGTATCAGCGTAAGGGCGATCGCGAGGGCGATTAGAAGAACGGTCAGTTCGGCGCCCGTCAGAATCGTTAGCGTAAATGTGCTCATCTTAGAGCCTCACTTTCGAGAGCCGGTCGTCGATGGACGTAGCGCCGCTCACCAACGCTTGTGCGGTGTTGAGGATCTGGCTCCCGACGGATTCGGTGGTCTTCAAACCTTCGATAGCTTTCGTGTTATTTAGGATTCCGACCGCCGCGGGTAGCGTCCTTGCGGAGTTGCGGGCGATGCGATTCGCCGCCCTGATCACACCGAACAAAATGGGCAGCACGGCCAATGTGAGGACATAGGCGAGCGCCAAAAATATACCCCACGCAACCAGAACGCGATCCTCGATGTCCATAATTGTCCGATTAACCTCCGATTACTTCCGCACAGTCAGCTTCTCCGCCAGCCGGCCCAGGCGTGCATCGGCGCTTCGCAGACCTTCGAGCAGAGCCGACAGCCCGCCCGCGGTGGTGGCCAATACTGTATTGATGGTGCCGAGCGAGTTGGCAAGTGGCTTGGTCTGAACTTCAACCTGGCCCAGACCGCCTTCAATTTTTGCGAGATTATTTTTCGTGATAATCAATGCGCGGGCGATAGCGATCAGTCCCGCCGCGAGCGCGACGACAAGTACGGCAAGATAAAGCATGGTCAACCAAAACAGCAAGTGGTAGGCGTCCATGAATTTACCCCAGGGTTCGCGCCACTGCGCCAAGCTTTTCGTCGATGTTGCGTGCCGCTTTCACAATCTCGCCGGCTCCCGCCAGAATCTGTCCCGCAACTGCATTAGTCTCTTGTAACATCCAGATCGACACAGTATTTGCAGCGATGTTCTTGCCCGCCAGCCAGATATTCTTGGCGTGCTTATCGATGCTGCGAGCAGTCACTATGATCAGAATTAGCAGAACAGCGACGATCAGAATAACCGCGACACCCGCGATCAGGGAGTACGTCCACAGAGTCGTAGAATCCACAGTGCCTCCTGGCTGCTTCCATTAGTACTCCAAACCGCAACCTTTTGCAACCTATGACTGCAAGGAATAAAATCGTAGATGCGGTAGGCGTGCAGGGCAGAGGATTCGTGTATGATCTGGGGAATGAAGTGGTTCCTGAACGTTTTACCGATCTTGGCACTCGTCGCCGTCGCCGACGGTGAGAAGCAGACTTCCTTTCCCGAACATCTATCCACAGATCGAGCTGGCCGACTCGTCGTGACTGCCATCGAAGCTCTGGGCGGCTGGGACCACTGGAAATCGAAACGGAATGTGCAATATGAGCGCGACAGCACTCGCTTTGAGGCCGATGGCAAGGCCACGCGAGAGGTGCAGTTTCATAAGCTGACGTTGCCTCCGGAGGTCCAGGTCCGGCAGGAGAGCGTACGGGATGGCCGGACGGTGATTACGGCTTTCGACGGAGCGAAGGCCTGGGTGATGGAGGACGGTAAGCCGATCACCGATGAGGAGCGCTTGAGCGGGGCTCGCAACTCATCCTTTGGAACACAGTATATGCTCTGTGTTCCCTTTAAACTGGCGGACCCTGGCGCCCTTCTGGAATACCTGGGAACTGTCAAATTGAGTAATGGCACGTTCGACAGAGTCAAGGTAACTTACAGGCCTGGAGCCGGCGACGACCCCAGCCATGTTTGGACTTACTATTTCAATCAGAAGACCCATTTTATGGAACGCCTGGACTGGAGCAACGCGGAGAACACCAGTCATAGCATCAGCGAATATTCCGATTTCCGCAAGATTGACGGTCTGTGGTGGCCCATGCGCCGGATCAACTACGAGAAGGACCCGCGGGGCGACAGAGGGCGAAAGACTTCAGAGCTGGTGTATAAGAAGTTCCGGTTCAATAACGCTTTCGGGCCCGAGACGTTCACCAAACCAGGTTCGGCACCAGCACTGCGATAGAGATCAACCTGCCCGGCCGAATTGCACCTATTCGTCTGCCCGCCTACTCTGAACTGCGACTGCGAGCACAATAATGACGGCCTTGATCATCATCTCAATATTGGAATCCACATTGTTCAGACGCAGCATGTTTGTGAGAACCCCAATCGCAAGGGTTCCGATGATGGTTCCCCCTATGGAGCCTCTCCCGCCCGCCAACCGGGCTCCGCCGATGACCACGGCCGCAATGGCATCCAATTCATAAGCAACTCCCGCATTGGGATTACCCTGATGATTTTGTGCGGCATAAAGCACCCCCGCGAAGCCGGAGCATAAGCCGGACAGCGCGTAGACCCAGATCTTCATGCGACGGATGGGCAGCCCGGCATACTTTGCGGCTTTCTCGTTATCTCCGATTGCACGAACATAACGGCCGAAGACAGTACGCGCCAGGAGCACCCAGAATAGCGCTGCCAGCACGAGATACGATCCGATCACTACGCTCTTTTGACGGAATAGCGCAGCGAATGCCGCCGCTACATCCTGTCCGAAACCGATATCGATGTTGGCATTTCCAGTCAGCGATTTCGCTAATCCTCGGATGCCGATCATGCTGGCCAGTGTGACCACAAACGGCTGGATCCCGAGGGATGCGATCACCGCTCCGTTGACCGCGCCTACCGTGGCCGAGATCGCGAGCGCGGCGACAATCGCTAACACTATTCGGGAGTTGTAACCGGTGGCGGGTTGGGCGCGTGTGAGCGCCATGGCCACCACTGATGTCGATAAAGCGAGGATGCTTCCGACGCTGAGGTCGATACCCGCTGTGAGAATTACATAGGTCATTGCCAACGCGATGATCCCTATTACAGAGATCTGTCGCAGAATATCAGTGAGGTTTCCAACCTGAAGGAAGATGCGCGAGCCGTCAGCCGCGCGTGGGCTGAAGAGTATGGCGAGCGCGGCGATGCCGAGGAATCCGGCAAGACTCTGAACCTGGCCGATATAATCGGACGGCCGCACCTTAGGGATTCCGGTCATGCCGTTGCTGGGGCCGGTTGCCGATGAGGCATGGTCGCAGCCGCCATGATGCTCTCCTGCGTTGCTGCGGCTGCATCGAACGTGGCTGTCAACCGGCCTTCTCTAAGAACCAGGATGCGATCGCAGCACTGCAGCAACTCGGGAAGCTCGGAGCTGACCAGAATGATGCCCTTTCCGCGTGCGGCGAGATCCGCAATCATGCGGTACATGTCGTGTTTTGCAGCGACATCGATGCCGCGAGCCGGGTCGTCCAGGAAGAGAACGAGTGGGTCCGGCAAGAGGCATTTCGCAAACAGAACCTTTTGCTGATTGCCCCCACTGAGCGCGCTGACCGGATTGTCATACGACCGGGCTTGCAGCGAGAGTTCCTGGAACACGGAATGCACGGCGGCTCGCTCACGGCGACGCCGTACCAGACCGAGCGTCTGCATGCGGGAGAGCACCGCAAGCGTACTGTTCTCGAGAATGCTCATATGCATCATCAAGCCCTGTAGTTTGCGGTCTTCGGGCAGCAGTCCAATGCCCTGTGTCATCGCGTGGCGCGGCGATCGCACCTGTACGGACTTTCCATTCAGATGCACCCTTCCCGTTTTCCAGGGATCCAAACCGAACAGTGCCGCGCCCAATTCGCTCCGGCCTGCGCCCACCAGACCGGCTACGCCCAGCACCTCTCCTTTATGCAGCTCGAAGCTCACATCGCGCAGCTTGCGAGTGGTGAGATGGGAGACTGACAGCAAAACGGCACCCGTGTGTGCGCGCATTGCGGGCCGGACCGGCTTCAACTCACGGCCGACCATCATGCCGATTAACTCTTCCGCATTGGTACTGCCGATTTCACGAGTGCCCATGGTTGCGCCATCCCGAAGCACGGTGGCGCGGTCGCAGATTCGCAGAATCTCATCCATCTTATGGGATACAAATACGATCGCCACCCCGCGCTGTTTTAGCTGTGCAATGATTCCGAACAGCGCTGCCACGCCATCTTCGAACAACGCGCTGGTAGGCTCATCCATCATAATCACCCGCGCGTTCATGCTGAGGGCGCGCGCAATCGCGACGAGTTGCATTTGACCAATACTCAGGGAAGCAAGTCTGGTCCGCGGGCTGCAGGACAGCCCTGCCTGCCTCAGGAGCGGCTCACAAAACCGATCCAAGGCGCGGAAGTTCACCAGCATGCGAGATTCGAACTGCCGGTTCCCGATCACGATATTTTCTGCTACCGTCAGGTGCGGAAACAGATCCAACTCCTGATAGACGATACCGATCCCGAGCCGCTGCGCATCGAGCGGGGAAGCGATGCTGGCCGGTTCTCCATCCAACCAGATCCTCCCGCTCTCGGGCTGAACCGATCCGGCAATGACCTTGGCGAGAGTGCTTTTGCCCGCGCCGTTTTCTCCCATCAACGCGTGAACTTCACCCGCGCGCAGGGAAAATTCAGCATCGCGGAGCGCGGCTACTCCGCCGTAATGCTTACGGATGCCGACGGCGCGGAGAAGGTCCGCCATGGTTATGGAAACAGCATCAAAACGTCAGACGCGCACTCAATTGCACCGCACGGGGACCGTTTGCCTGGGAAGTGATTTTGCCGAAATTGGCACTTGTGATATTCAGCGCCGGGCTCCAAACATGACAATGTTGAACGCATTGATGGCATCCGCCTGGAGTAGAATCCCAATTTTCTCGTGAATAGGGAAGCCGCGTTTCAGGCTGAGATCCTGGCCCCAGAAAGAGGGTAAGGAAAGCCCATACGCGCCGGTACGCGGGGTGTTGCCATAAGTGAAGGCGGGCGGGGAGACGAACGCGTTCCTGTCTAGATAGGGTGTTGTGTTGGCTCCGAGTAAGTTACCGGAACCGTAGTCGCCGTTAATGCGCGGCGAACCTGTAAAGCTTGGCGCGTAATTCGCGTAACAGGTGCCCGCTGAAGGAAGATTGCACGCCGGTACGATGGTGCCGATGGGCGCACCGTGGCGATACGTGGTAATTCCGGAGAGCTGCCAATGTCCGGCGATCGCGTCTAAAATCCGGCTGTGTCCCCCCCACATCGCACCCTTTCCAAAGGGCAGCTCATACACCCACAGGAAATTCACGACGTGTGGAGGAACCGCGCTGCGCGCTTTTTCGATCTTGAGGTTGTAAGCGCTACGCGCGCCACCTGTATCGTCAAAGGCCTTGGCCCAAACGTAGTTGAAGTTGAATGTCAGGCCGTGCGAAAGCCTCTTAGTGCTGGTGATTTGCAGAGAATTGTAATTGGAATTCCCGATGTCGCCCCATTGATCGCTCACGCTGCTGTACTGCGGGAACGGGCGCAACATCTGCGCGATCGAGCCGGTGAAGGTCGGGAAGGGAAGCGAGATGCCCGGGACGATGGCGTTTGCCGCCACCAGGTTTGCTGCAGTGGGCTGTTGTTGCAGCAGGTTCCCCAGCACAAGATATTTCGGATCAAGTTGATCGGACCAGATGCCGCGCCCTGCTCCGCCCAGCCAGTGTCCGTTGCTGCCCACGTAAGCTGCGCCGACAATTAGGCTGCTGGACACCGCTCGTTCAATCGCCAGGTTCCAGTTCTGATAGCGCGGCGGCTTACCTCCAATCTCGGGATCTCCATAAGTGACCGTGGCCGGAACCGCGCCCGTTCCATTGAAACCCGTACCGAAAGACCGATCGAAAATGGGTGGATGTTGATACGGAGGGACACCCCGGTCCCAATAAAACGCAGGACTGATTCCGCCATCCAACGTATTGAAAACTGGGCTGGCCGTGTAGCCGAGTGTGTCCGTACCGAATCTTCCGCCAAGTCTACCGCCCACGCCTCCGCGATGTGTGTACATCACTGAGTAGCCCGCTCGAATCACGTTCTTTTCGCGAAACTGATAGGCCAAGCCAATGCGCGGCCCGAAGTTGAGGTAGTGCGTCTTCACCGTGTTACTGCAATGACAACTGTTTGGGCCGTTGCCATAAAATTCCAGGATGCCCGGCCTTCCGCCCGCAGCGGGATTAGGTGCGGAGGGATTGAAGAACGACTCGCGGTCCAACACCTCTTTATAGGGAAGCCAGATGTCATGACGTAACCCCAGGTTCAGCGTGAGATGTTGTGTGACGCGAAAATTATCCTGTACCCACCAGGAATAATCGCGGAATCGCCCCCCGGTGGCCACCACGGAATCTTCGACGATGTTGGCGGTATTCACGGCTCCGAGGAGATAGCTCGCGTAGCCGTTGCCGCTGGCCGTGTTCAGCGTGCCTGCCGCGATGAAGCCGGCGGTCTGGTTGTTGCTAAAGTTCCACGTTGCCAGACTCCCATACGTTCGCTGCTTCTCGTTGATTTGGAGCCATTGAATCTGCGCTCCGATTGTAATGGCATGTTTGCCACGGGTCCATTGCACGCCGTCTTGAAGCGTGAAGGTGTTGGAGACGTCGTTGAAGGCACGCCCGCCTCCATTGGCCCGCCAGCCATCCGGAGGATTGGGACCGCCGAAGGCAACTTCAACGAAGGAACTGGCAGCTTCGCCGGGAGGTAAACCTTTCAGTCCGGCTTTGGTGGGGTAGTCGCCCGTGATGGTGACATTGGTGATCGGGACTGCGAAGCGAGAAAATCCATAACTCACCTGGTTCAAAAGATTCGGACTAATCACGTACGTGTACTTGGCCTGCGCGGTGGTGGCAAACTCATCCACCGCGCGCGTGCTGGCATACGGTAACGGCAATGTGTTGCCGCGATAGGGGGTGGTCTGATTGCGGTGACCGTGGCTGAAAAGAACATAGAACGTGTTGCGATCGTTCAGCGTGTAATCCACTTTATTGGTGGTACTGTTATCGTGATAACCCACCGGAACCGTTCCCAGGTAGTTACTTTGAATCGCTCCATTGGTCGGGTCCGGAAGGAACGACTGGAAATATTTTGATATTGAAGATATGCGGTTCAGGGGAATGATGTTGCCGGCAAACGGCTTGCGCGTGCAGGGCAGCTTCGAACAGTCCGTGGTTTCTGGATCGTAAATTTGGGCCGGAAACGCCGAGAAATTGCCGCTTCTCTCCGCCAGTGTCGGAATAGTCATCAAGCTCGCCCGCGGCATGGTTGCATAGCGGAACCCGTCGTAATTACTGAAGAAGAACAGCTTGTTTCGAATGATGGGACCGCCCAGGCTGTATCCAAATTCGTTCTGGTGTTCGACGCCTCGTACGGGGGAGAAGAACGATCGCGCGTCCAGCAGTGTGTTACGAAAATACTCATACAACGCTTCGTGAAAAGCGTTGGTGCCGGACTTGAGCACGAAATTCGCGGCACCCTGCCCGTTGTACATAGCTGGAGTGCCCGCGGTCTCCATTTGAAATTGGTCCACCGCTTCCACCGATACGCCAGTCCAAGCGTCCTGCTTTCACTCTGCGCCACCGGACTGGTGACCGCGAGACCCTCCACGTACACCTCCTGCGAGTGGTCCCTGGGCTCCCATCACATTGCCGGCCGTATTGCCGGTTGTGCTGTTCACGGTGACGCCGGGCATGTATTGCGTGAAGGCAGTGGGGTCGCGGGGGGCGTTCCCCATCGCCAAGGGCAAGGCCGTGTACTGCTCATTGCGCATGGTCTGACCTAGGCTGGCATCTGTCGTATTAAGTTGCGGAGCGGCCGCCGTCACGGTGACCTGTTGTGTAGAGCCCGCCACCTGCAGAGTGAGATTCAGGCCAACCACTTTCAATGCGTCGACGATCACATGTTCCTGCGTTACGGTCTCAAAACCTGCTACCGACGCTGTTACGGTGTATTCGCCTGGTTGCAATGGGGAAAGATTGAAGAGACCGGCTCCGGTGGATTGGCGAGTTGTTTTCACGCCTCTCTTCACGTCCGTAGCGGTCACCGTCGCCCTGGGAATGGCGGCACCGGACGGGTCGGCTACCGGACCCTGAATCGATCCCGCACCTGCAATCTGAGCGGCTACTGGGAGGGCCGCGAAGATCGTCGCTACGGCTGCTAAAAGCACGGATGTGCCAAGTGGTCCGGAAGGCGTGTGATGTCGCATGCTGGTCGGCAATGCCGGCGTTTCGAATCAACTCCGGCCGGAACAGGTAGATCCACTGTCCATCGGGAGCGTGGGCCACCTGGCCGGGGTCGCCGCCATCGCCGCAGAACAGCTTGCTGTCCTTCGTCACATTAAAGTGGATGGACCATTCATTGCGCTGCAAGTGATATTGCACACGGCTGCCGTTCTCCACGTTATACCCGGCCACCCAGAAATCCTGCCCTCTGGGCGTCTGCAGGTCGTACCAGATCGTCTTACCATCGCTGCCCCAGAACTCATGGCCGAAAATCT